>NZ_JBFWLF010000094.1:0-14357 GCF_050252275.1 Citrobacter sp.
CCAGCGGCATTCGGCGCAATGTTGATAAGCGACATGCGCAGTGTGCCTATCTGACTGTTCAGCCGTGCGGGCGTATTGGAGCCCGGTAGCAGGTAAACACCACGGGTGGATTTAACGTTCAGACTGTTTTGCTGAGTAATCTTCACGGTTTCCTGATTAAGCTGATTCATCTCTTTATTCAGCGTTGAAACGCTTTGATGCATCTGGCGCACTTCGCTTTGTTGCGCGCAGGCGCTCAGACTAAAGAGACTTCCCACCAGGAGAATTCTTAGGTAACGTCTTGTCATCTCTCTTATTTCCTGAATAGTCGCGATACCATAATGGTAGTTCGTAATATGATCAAAGACATCGATCCATTGTCTCAAAAGCGTTGCGCCTTTGTTGTCACGTCAGTTCAGGTTAAAATAGATTTCTGTTAACCACCTGGTCAGGACGCCGTATGCATTGCCCATTCTGTTTCGCCGTAGACACTAAGGTAATTGACTCTCGTCTTGTGGGCGAGGGCTCTTCTGTACGCCGCCGTCGGCAGTGTCTGGTTTGTAATGAACGTTTCACTACCTTTGAAGTGGCAGAACTGGTAATGCCACGCGTTGTGAAAAGCAACGACGTGCGCGAACCGTTTAATGAAGAAAAGCTGCGCAGTGGAATGCAACGCGCGCTGGAAAAGCGTCCGGTGAGTTCCGATGACGTCGAAATGGCGTTGAATCATATTAAGTCGCAACTGCGCGCCACCGGCGAACGTGAAGTCCCCAGTAAGATGATTGGCAATCTGGTGATGGAACAATTGAAAAAACTCGATAAAGTCGCCTATATCCGCTTTGCCTCGGTTTACCGCAGCTTCGAAGATATTAAAGAATTTGGCGAAGAGATCGCTCGCCTACAGGATTAAGCCATGCAGGATGAGTTATACATGGCGCGAGCGCTGAAGCTGGCGCAGCGCGGGCGGTTTACCACCCATCCCAACCCTAACGTCGGCTGCGTGATCGTCAATAACGGCGAGATTGTCGGTGAAGGTTTTCACCATTGCGCGGGCGAACCGCATGCGGAAGTGCATGCCTTGCGCATGGCGGGCGAAAAGGCCAAAGGGGCCACTGCGTACGTCACGCTTGAGCCCTGTAGTCATCATGGCCGCACTCCGCCGTGCTGCGACGCGCTGATCGCCGCGGGCGTTTCTCGCGTGGTGGCGGCGATGCAGGACCCGAATCCACAAGTGGCGGGACGCGGATTATACCGTTTGCAGCAGGCGGGCATTGACGTCAGCCACGGGCTGATGATGAGTGAAGTCGAAGCGTTAAATAAAGGTTTTCTCAAACGGATGCGCACCGGGTTTCCGTATGTGCAACTGAAACTCGGCGCTTCGCTGGACGGCCGTACAGCGATGGCCAGCGGCGAAAGTCAGTGGATTACCTCTCCCGAGGCGCGACGTGATGTTCAGCGTCTACGCGCGCAAAGCCATGCCATTTTAACCAGCAGCGCGACGGTGCTGGCGGACGATCCGCAGCTCACCGTGCGCTGGTCAGAACTCGGCGAGGCGACACAAGCTCTTTATCCGCAGGATGCCGTGCGTCAGCCGGTGCGAATTGTGATAGACAGTCAGAACCGCGTAGCACCGGAGCACCGCCTGGTACAGCAGCCAGGAGAAACCTGGATTGCGCGCACCAAAGAAGACGCACGCGTCTGGCCCGATTCGGTTCGCACGATTTTGGTGCCGGAGCATAACGGGCATCTGGATCTGGTGGTGCTGATGATGTTGCTCGGCAAACAGCAAATTAACAGTCTGTGGGTGGAGGCCGGGCCGACGCTCGCCGGTGCGCTCTTGCGGGCCGGAGTGGTTGACGAGCTTATCGTCTATCTTGCGCCTAAACTGTTAGGCAGTGACGCCAGGGGATTATGTGTGTTGCCAGGGCTTGAGAAACTGGCTGACGCCCCCCATTTCAAATTCAATGAGATACGCCAGGTAGGCCCGGACGTTTGCCTGCATTTAACCCCTGCGTGAGGCTTTCGAATTATCGAATTAGTGGAAGCAGCGCACAGAATATTATGATAAAATCCGCCCCCCTTACGGGGCCATATCGAACCCGAAGGAAGAATATGAACATTATTGAAGCTAACGTTGCTACTCCGGACGCTCGCGTCGCCATCACCATTGCGCGTTTCAACAACTTTATCAATGACAGCCTGCTGGAAGGTGCGATTGACGCCCTGAAACGTATTGGTCAGGTCAAAGATGAAAACATTACCGTCGTTTGGGTTCCGGGTGCCTACGAACTGCCGCTGGCAGCAGGCGCGCTGGCGAAAACCGGTAAATATGACGCGGTGATTGCACTGGGTACGGTTATTCGTGGCGGCACAGCTCACTTCGAATATGTCGCTGGCGGTGCAAGCAACGGCCTGGCGCATGTCGCTCAGGACAGCGAAATTCCGGTCGCCTTTGGCGTCCTGACCACCGAAAGCATTGAACAAGCTATCGAACGTGCTGGCACCAAAGCTGGCAACAAGGGTGCGGAAGCTGCACTGACCGCGCTTGAAATGATTAATGTATTGAAAGCCATCAAGGCCTGATTTTTGTAAGGGGAAATCCGTGAAACCTGCTGCTCGTCGCCGCGCTCGTGAGTGTGCCGTTCAGGCGCTCTACTCCTGGCAGTTGTCCCAGAACGACATCGCTGATGTTGAATACCAGTTCCTGGCAGAACAGGACGTGAAAGATGTTGACGTCATGTACTTCCGTGAACTGCTGTCCGGGGTGGCGACTAACAGCGCGTACCTGGATGGCCTGATGAAGCCTTACCTGTCTCGTCTGCTGGAAGAGCTGGGTCAGGTGGAAAAAGCCGTACTGCGTATTGCGCTGTTCGAGCTGTCTAAACGCAGTGATGTGCCATATAAAGTGGCCATCAACGAAGCGATCGAACTGGCAAAAACGTTCGGCGCGGAAGACAGCCACAAGTTCGTCAATGGCGTTCTGGATAAAGCAGCGCCTGCGATTCGCCCCAACAAAAAGTAATCTCCAGGCCGTCAGTGAAGTGGAAGCGATTCCTCTCCCCTGGCGGCTTTTTCTTTTTTTCTGCTGAGGCATAACGTATGGCATGCGGCGAATTTTCCCTGATTGCCCGTTATTTTGACCGTGTCAGAAGCTCTCGTCTTGACGTCGAAACCGGTATTGGCGACGACTGTGCACTTCTGAACATCCCTGATAAACAGACGCTGGCAATCAGCACCGATACGCTGGTGGCGGGCAACCACTTCCTGACCGACATTGATCCTGCCGATCTGGCGTACAAAGCGCTGGCGGTGAACTTAAGCGATCTGGCGGCAATGGGGGCCGATCCGGCGTGGCTGACGCTGGCGATCACCCTGCCTGAGGTGGACGAACGCTGGCTGGAAACCTTCAGCGACAGTCTGTTTGATCTCCTGAATTATTACGATATGCAACTGATTGGCGGCGACACCACGCGGGGTCCGCTGTCGATGACATTGGGTATCCACGGCTTTGTTCCTGCCGGGCGCGCACTGAAACGCTCTGGGGCGAAACCGGGTGACTGGATTTACGTGACCGGCACGCCGGGTGATAGCGCCGCAGGTCTGGCGATTTTGCAGAACCGTTTGCAGGTTGCCGATGAGGGTGACCGCGAATATTTGCTCAAACGTCACCTGCGTCCGACGCCGCGTATTTTGCAGGGCCAGGCGCTGCGCGATCTGGCCAGTTCAGCGATTGATCTCTCTGACGGACTGATTTCCGATCTTGGGCATATTGTTAAAGCCAGCGCCTGTGGCGCGCGCGTCGATCTCGATGCGTTGCCGTGGTCAGGCGCGATGACGCGTCACGTCGAGCCCGAACAGGCGCTGCGCTGGGCGTTGTCCGGTGGTGAAGACTATGAGTTATGCTTTACGGTACCTGAACTGAACCGCGGCGCGCTGGAGGTGGCTATGGGACAGCTTGGCGTTGCCTTTACCTGCATTGGGCAGATGAGCGCGGATGTGGAAGGGATTCATTTCATGCGTGACGGAACGTCTGTCACTTTTGACTGGAAAGGATATGACCATTTTGCCACGCCATAAAGATGTCGCCAAAAGCCGCCTGAATCTGCTTAACCCGTGGCATTTACTGGCGACCGGGTTTGGTAGCGGCCTCAGTCCGATTGTTCCAGGTACGATGGGATCGCTGGCGGCGATTCCCTTCTGGTATCTGATGACCTTTCTGCCGTGGCAACTCTATTCACTGGTGGTGATGCTGGGCATCTGTATCGGCGTCTATCTTTGCCATCAGACGGCAAAAGACATGGGCGTGCACGATCACGGCAGTATCGTCTGGGATGAATTCATCGGAATGTGGATCACGCTGATGGCGCTGCCGACCCTCGACTGGCGGTGGGTCGCCGCCGGGTTTGTGATTTTCCGTATTCTGGATATGTGGAAGCCGTGGCCGATCCGTTGGTTCGATCGCAATGTACATGGCGGGATGGGGATCATGGTGGACGATATTGTCGCCGGAGTGATTTCCGCGGGGATCCTCTATTTCATCGGACATCACTGGCCGATCGGGATTATTTGACGGGTGATGTCGGTGCCGGATGACGGCGTTAACGTCTTATCCGGCCAGGGATCGTGTGCGTAGGCCCGATAAGCGAAGCGCCATCGGGCAATGTGAGGCTATTTAAATCCGGCGATCGGATGCGGTTTATACGGTGTTTCCAGCTCGGCGATGTGCTCGGGTTTCAGCGTGAGATCCACGGCGTTCAACAACTCATCGAGCTGTTCTTCCCGCGATGAGCCGATAATCGGCGCGGCAATCCCTGGTTTGCTTAACAGCCACGCCAGCGCCACCTGGGCACGCGTTGCGCCAAGCTCTTCGCTCACGCCGGCCAGCCGGGCGGCAATTTGCGCATCATTTTCGTCGCTTTCGCTATACAGCTTTTTCCCCACTTCGTCAGAAACCAGGCGCGCCGTGGTTTCGCCCCACGGACGCGTCAGACGCCCGCGGGCCAGCGGGCTCCACGGGATCACCGCCACACCTTCCTGATAGCACAGCGGCAGCATTTCGCGTTCTTCCTCGCGGTAGATGAGATTGTAGTGGTCCTGCATACTGACAAACTGCGCCCAGCCGTGCTGTTTTTGCAGCGCCAGCGCCTGGGCAAACTGCGACGCATGCATTGATGACGCGCCGATATAACGCGCTTTACCGGCCTTGACCACATCGTTTAACGCTTCCAGCGTCTCTTCAATCGGCGTGTTGTAATCCCAGCGGTGAATTTGCAGGATATCGACGTAGTCCATCCCCAGCCGTCTCAGACTGTCATCAATAGAACGCAGGATTTGCGCGCGGGATAATCCTTCCGGCAGGTCATCCACCCGATTAAACACTTTGGTGGCGACCACCACCTCATCACGACGGGCGAAATCGCGCAGTGCGCGACCGACAATCTCTTCACTGCTGCCGGCTGAATAGTTGTTCGAGGTATCGAAAAAGTTGATGCCGCCCTCAAGGGCGCGCTGGATGATAGGGCGACTGCTCTCTTCGGGAAGCGTCCAGGCGTGGTTTCCACGATTCGGCTCGCCGAACGTCATGCATCCCAGACAAAGGCGGGAAACCCGGAGGTCCGTTTTTCCTAAGATGTTGTATTGCATTATTTCGCTCCTGTTATGCTCGTTATTCAGTAAGCATAGCAGGAGCGAAGTGGTGATTATGCCAACCAGGCCTTGATTTTGGCCTCAATGCCTGCGGCATCCAGACCCAACCCGGCGCGGGCTTCATCCTGAGTTCCTTGTGGAATGAAAAAGTCCGGCAGGCCAATATTCAGGACAGGAACCGGTTTGCGGTGCGCCATCAGCACTTCGTTCACGCCGCTACCGGCCCCGCCCATAATGGCGTTTTCTTCCAGCGTCACCAGCACCTCATGACACGCTGCCATTTCAAGGATCAGGGCTTCATCCAAGGGTTTCACAAAGCGCATGTCGACCAGTGTGGCGTTGAGGGATTCCGCGACTTTCGCCGCATCTGGCATTAGCGTACCGAAGTTGAGGATCGCCAGCTTTTCGCCGCGACGCTTCACCACGCCTTTTCCGATCGGTAGTTTTTCCAGCGGTGTCAGCTCAACGCCGACGGCATTTCCACGCGGATAGCGCACTGCCGTTGGGCCATCGCTGTAGTGATAACCGGTAAACAGCATCTGGCGGCATTCATTCTCATCGCTCGGGGTCATGATGACTATGTCCGGGATGCAGCGCAGATAGGAGAGATCGAACGCCCCCTGGTGCGTTTGTCCGTCAGCCCCGACAATCCCCGCACGATCAATCGCAAACATGACCGGTAGCTTTTGGATCGCCACATCATGAATCACCTGATCGTATGCGCGTTGCAGGAACGTTGAGTAGATAGCGACAACCGGCTTGTAACCGCCAATCGCCAGTCCGGCAGCGAAGGTCACCGCGTGCTGCTCGGCTATCGCCACGTCAAAGTAGCGGTCCGGGAATTTACGCGAGAATTCGACCATGCCGGATCCTTCGCGCATGGCTGGGGTGATCGCCATCAGCTTACTGTCTTTGGTCGCCGTTTCGCACAACCAGTCGCCGAAGATTTTCGAATAGCTCGGCAGACCGCCGCTGCTTTTCGGCAGACAACCGCTGGACGGATCGAATTTCGGTACGGCGTGGAAAGTAATGGGGTCTTTTTCCGCCGGCTCATAACCCCGACCTTTCTTGGTCATGATATGCAGGAACTGCGGACCTTTCAGGTCGCGCATGTTTTTCAGCGTGGTGATAAGTCCCAGGACATCGTGACCGTCGACCGGGCCGATGTAGTTAAAGCCCAGTTCTTCAAACAGCGTGCCGGGCACGACCATGCCTTTGATATGTTCTTCGGTGCGTTTGAGCAGTTCTTTAATCGGCGGTACGCCAGAGAATACTTTTTTTCCGCCTTCGCGCAGGGAAGAGTAAAGTTTACCGGAGAGCAACTGCGCGAGGTGATTGTTCAGCGCGCCGACGTTCTCAGATATCGACATTTCGTTGTCGTTGAGGATGACCAGCATGTCGGGTTTGATATCGCCCGCATGGTTCATCGCCTCGAATGCCATCCCGGCGGTAATCGCCCCGTCGCCAATCACGCAGACGGTACGACGATCTTTACCCTCTTTTTCCGCAGCAACCGCCACACCGATGCCTGCGCTGATCGAGGTGGAGGAGTGACCCACGCTCAGGACGTCGTATTCACTTTCACCGCGCCACGGGAACGGGTGCAGGCCACCTTTCTGGCGGATAGTGCCAATTTTATCGCGACGACCGGTCAAAATCTTGTGCGGATAAGCCTGATGACCCACGTCCCAGATGAGCTGGTCAAACGGGGTGTTATAGACATAGTGTAGCGCCACAGTCAGCTCGACCGTGCCCAGCCCGGAGGCGAAGTGTCCGCTGGAACGGCTGACGCTGTCGAGTAAATAGCGGCGCAGTTCGTCGCAGAGTTTCGGCAGACTCTCTTTTGGTAGCAGTCGTAACTCCTGGGTGGAGTCGACCAGTGCCAGGGTAGGGTATTTGGCGATATCAAAACTCATCAGAGGCCTTTAAGTAAGACAGAGTGTTTATTTATTACGCTGGATTATGTAGTCCGCTAGCGCTTCCAGTGCCGAGGTATCGAGTGACTGTGCGGCCAGTTGGTTTAGCGACTGGCGAGCCTCTGCGATTAAATCCCGGGCTTTATTCCGGGCTTGCTCAAGGCCCAGAAGTGCAGGATAGGTACTTTTGCCAAGCTGCTGATCGGCGCCCTGACGTTTACCCAACGTTGCAGTATCGCCCACCACATCCAGAATGTCATCCTGAACCTGGAATGCCAGACCGATACTTTCTGCGTATTTGTCGAGTATTGGCAGTGCATTTCTGCCTTTTTCTCCGGCACTTAACGCCCCCAGGCGAACCGCGGCGCGAATTAACGCGCCCGTCTTATGACGATGGATTTTCTCCAGCGCCTCCAGCGGCACCTGTTTACCTTCGGCGTCGAGATCCAGCGCCTGACCACCGCACATTCCGGCGATGCCACTGGCGCTCGCCAGCTCGGAAATCATTGCGATTCGATCGCGGTCAGCAACTTCCGGCATCGGGGCGTCGCTGATAATCGAGAATGCCAGCGTTTGCAGGGCATCACCCGCCAGAATCGCATTGGCCTCGCCAAACTTGACGTGACAGGTCGGCAGGCCGCGACGCAGATCGTCATCGTCCATTGCAGGCAGATCGTCATGGATCAGCGAGTAAGCATGAATGCACTCAACGGCGGCTGCCGGGGCATCCAGCGTGTTCAGGCTGATACCAAACATCTGACCGGTGGCATACACCAGAAACGGACGCAGACGTTTACCGCCTAATAATGCGCCATACTGCATGGTTTCGACCACGGGAGTGTTCTGAAAGGGCAGTGGGGCAATAAAACGGCTCAGCGCCTGGTTGGCCTGCTCGACGCAGGCCTGAAGCTGCTGCGAAAAATCCATTTACTCGTTATCCGCTGTAAAAGGCGTAGGGGATGCGTCTTCATTGTCAGACAGCAGAATTTGCACACGCTGTTCAGCCTGTTGCAATTTCACCTGACCCTGACGTGCCAGCTGCACGCCACGTTCGAATTCGTTCAGCGCCTCTTCCAGCGGCAGATCGCCACTTTCCAGACGCGTTACAATTTGCTCCAGCTCGTTCAGCGACGTTTCAAAGCTGACCGGCGCCTCATTTTTCTTCGCCATAATAAATGTCGGACTCTCAGTATTTTCAGCCCTGATATGGTAACGGACTCAGAGCAATTATCAAATTTACCCACCCAACTTCAGGCTGCATGTACGTTGGCCGCATTCGCTCACTCCAGCCGCTTACGTGTTTAGCGCCAGGGGATATTCCCCTTTGCCGCCCGCCTGCAACTTGAATTATTGAGGGTATAACGCGCAATGTGCACAGGAATCGCGTGATAGTGGTATACTTCCGCGCCTGGATGCAGCCGCTTAACGGGGTTGCTGTACTATTTTCTCCACGACAAGCCGTAACTGGCTTGCTAAAGAACCATTGCCGCCATGAAGTTTATCATTAAATTGTTCCCGGAAATCACCATCAAAAGCCAATCTGTGCGTTTGCGCTTTATAAAAATGCTGACCGGGAACATTCGTAACGTTTTAAAGCACTATGATGAGACCCTCGCCGTGGTCCGTCACTGGGATAACATCGAAGTTCGCGCGAAAGATGAAAACCAGCGTCTGGCGATCCGCGACGCGCTGACCCGTATCCCGGGGATTCACCACATTCTCGAAGTTGAAGACGTGCCGTTTACCGATATGCACGATATTTTCGAGAAGGCGCTGGTGCAGTACCGCGATCAACTGGAAGGCAAAACCTTCTGCGTGCGCGTTAAACGTCGCGGTAAACACGAGTTTAGCTCTATTGACGTGGAACGTTACGTAGGCGGCGGTTTAAATCAGCATATTGAATCGGCGCGCGTGAAGCTGACCAATCCAGACGTTACTGTGCATCTGGAAGTGGAAGATGATCGTCTGTTGCTGATCAAAGGCCGTTACGAAGGGATCGGCGGTTTCCCGATCGGGACCCAGGAAGACGTACTGTCGCTGATCTCCGGCGGCTTCGACTCCGGCGTTTCCAGCTATATGCTGATGCGTCGTGGCTGCCGCGTTCACTACTGTTTCTTTAACCTCGGCGGCGCGGCCCATGAAATCGGCGTTCGTCAGGTGGCGCACTATCTGTGGAACCGCTTCGGCAGTTCGCATCGCGTGCGTTTTGTCGCCATCAACTTTGAACCGGTGGTCGGCGAGATCCTCGAGAAAGTGGATGACGGCCAGATGGGCGTGGTACTGAAACGTATGATGGTTCGTGCGGCGTCGAAAGTGGCGGAGCGCTATGGCGTGCAGGCGCTGGTCACCGGCGAAGCGCTGGGACAGGTCTCCAGCCAGACGCTGACCAACCTGCGTCTGATCGATAACGTCTCCGATACGCTGATTCTGCGTCCGCTGATCTCTTACGATAAAGAGCACATCATCAATCTGGCGCGCCAGATTGGGACTGAAGATTTTGCCCGCACCATGCCGGAATACTGCGGCGTGATTTCAAAAAGCCCAACGGTGAAAGCCATCAAGGCGAAGATTGAAGCGGAAGAGCAGAACTTTGACTTCAGCATCCTCGACAAAGTGGTCGAAGAAGCCAGTAATATCGATATTCGCGACATCGCGCAGCAGACCCAGCAGGACGTGGTGGAAGTTGAAACCGTCAGCGGTTTTGGCCCGAACGACGTGATTCTGGATATCCGCTCCATCGACGAGCAGGACGATAAGCCGCTGAAGGTAGAAGGTGTCGATGTGGTTTCACTGCCGTTCTACAAGCTGAGCACTCAATTCGGCGATCTCGACCAGAATAAAACCTGGCTGTTGTGGTGCGAGCGCGGCGTGATGAGTCGTCTGCAAGCGCTGTATCTGCGCGAACAGGGCTTTGAGAATGTGAAGGTGTATCGCCCGTAATCGCGATTTTCCCCGGCCATCCGCGCCGGGGGAATCTTACTCCTGCAGATGAAGCGCTTCGACGCTTCTCACTAACTGCCCGGCAATCTGCGGCATGTCGTCTGCACTGAAGAACCCCATCGTTACGGCAATCGCCACCAGCTCTCCCTTTTCATTCCGTAGCGGACAGGCAATCGACTGTGCGCCAGGGATCCCCTGTGTCGGATGGTGACGCACCGCGTAGCCCCGAGAGCGTATCTGCTCGATCAGTTGTGCCTGCGCCTGGTTTTGCGGCTGATAAGTGGAATAACTCATGAATACCTGACCCGCTGAACTGGCGTGAAGCGGAACGGGCGTGTTGGGTAGAAAATCGATATCTACATTACGGAAGCTGCGATTGTAGTGCTTCAGCACTAATCCGCCGTCCGTCTCAACCACCACGCCGGTAGAGTGGTTAAAGGTATCGCGAAACGCGATCAGCGCCGTATTGAGTTCACTCACCGGATCGCGTGCTGCTGTTGGATTCCCCGCCATCTGAAGAAGGGTTGACCCCAGGCAGTAAAGTCCTTTTTCATTTTGCCCCAGCATACCGGTTCGACAGAGTGAGACCAGATACTTGTGTAAACGACTTTTCGACAGATTGCATCCCGTGGCGATATCGATGGCCCGTGTCTGGCCGTTTTGACTGGCAACAAACGCCAGAATATTGACGGCGATATCAACCGAATTGACCCCTTGCGATGTTTCAGCCATATGCGTTCTCTTTTTTGATTCTTCGCGAGTATACCATCGCGGCTGAAATCAGTACTGCCTTCGCAATTTAAAAAGCGTACTACGCCTAAATGGTTAGATGTTGACCTGGGTCAGGTTAATCACTGGTGAACCTTGGTTAACTAATAATGAACTATTTTAGAGGCAAGAACATGGACGCATTGAGCAATATCCGCTTAAAAAGAAGAACCCTGTTAAAAGGGTTCGGTGTGGTGGGGTTATCTTCATTAGCACCGACGTTTCTGACGCTACGTCAGGCTAACGGTGCGCCTTTACCCCGATTTCGTCTTAAGCAATCGGACTACCAGACGTTCCGCTCGACCTGTGCGATGGAATGTTTGCACTGCAACCTGACGGCGTACGTCTGGAAAGACCGGTTAATGAAAATTGAAGCGACGAAAGGCTTCAATGTGAAGTGCTGTTTACGGGGAATTAGCCGTACCAAATGGGTCTATCACCCATTACGGCTGACGCAGCCATTGTTGCGGACGGGAGAAAAAGGCGAGGGAAAATTTAAACCGATCACCTGGGACGCCGCGCTGGATCTCATTGAAAAGAACATCCGGGAGACCATTGCCACTGAGGGCAATAAAGGGTTACTGCTCACTGCCGCTTCCGGGAACATGGACTCCATCAAGAACGATATGGCCAAAGCCTTTTTCGATTATCTTGGTGGCAGTACCAAAACCGCGGGGTCGCTCTGTTGCGCGGCGGTCACTGCGGCGATGATGCCGATGGTTGGCCTGCGCTATGCCGATACCCGCGATACCATTGCAGACAGCCGCTACATTTTATGTTGGGGGAATAACCCGGCGGTCACCATGCATGCCTATTTTAAAAACTACTCACAGGCGCAGAGAAACGGCGCACGGTTGGTGGTGATCGATCCGCGATTTAACGAAACGGCGGCCAAAGCCGACGAATGGGTGCCGATCGTGCCGGGTACGGATATCGCCCTGGCATTAGGGATGATTAACATCATCATGCAGGAGAAACGCTATGACGCGGATTTCCTGCGCGCGCATACCGGTGCGGTTTATCTGGTGGATCCGCAGCAGCAACTGATGCGTGCCGACCCAAATGACGCGGACAGCTATCTGGTGTTTGATACCCAGAGTCAGACCCTGAAACGCCATGATGCGCCCGGCGTAATACCCGCATTGCTCAGCGAGGAATTACCTGCCAACAGTGAATTCACCACCGTGCTGGATAACGTCTGGGCGCAGGCAAAACCCTGGACAGCACAGAGAGTGGAGGAGGAGACTGACGTGCCCGCGCAGACGGTGCTCCGTCTGGCACGAGATTACGCTGCAACGCAACCGGCGATGATTGTTCAGAACATGTCGGGGGCACAGAGAACCGAGTTTGGGACTTACGTCGCTGCCAGCCAGTTCTATCTGGCGTTGATCACCGGCAATATCGGCAAAGCCGGGGCGGGGGTCTGCGATGCGGGTGGCGTCAGACAGATGGCAAAATTCTCGCCCATCGTTCCTCCGGCGCCAAATGCGGCCAAAATTCCCGCCATTCCTATTCCTAAAATTGGTGACTGGGTCGTTAATGAAAAACCGCATGCGATTAAGTTCTGGTGGAATATGACGCTGGGTGCGATGACCCAGTTACCCAATACCAACCAGGTCAGAGAGGCCTTTAAAAAGGTACCGTTTGTGGTGGTAGCCGACAATCTGATGAGTTCGTCTGCGCTGTACGCCGATCTGGTGCTCCCCGTCACGACCATTTTTGAGGATGTCAGCCTTATGGCGGGCGTGCGCAGTCACTATGTGCAACTGATGGAGAAGGCCGTGGAGCCGCCGGGAGAAGCCAAACCCGATTACTGGATTTTTGCCCGGCTGGCTGAACGCTTTGGTTTTGGAGAGGTTTTTAACCAGCCTATTGAGCACTATATCGACACCTGCCTGAAAGGCTCGGGCATTACCCGCGACATGCTGAAAAAGGGACCGGTGTGTCCCGTCGAAGATGACTGGATCCCGTTTAAAGACGGCCAGTTCCTCACCTCGACCGGCAAAGCGCATCTGTACATTGAGGAGTGGGCGAAGAAAGATTTCCTGCCGGTGGTGACCTGGAAGCAGGTGAAAGAATCGGTTAAAGGATCGCCTGAACTGGCTCAAACCTACCCGCTAATGGCGGTGCAGCGCAAACTGGCGCGCAGCGTACACTCCAGTCACGGGATGAATGAGTGGATCCTGGAGGTTCAGCGTAACCGCCCGAATGTGATGATCCATCCGGAAGATGCCCGTCAGCGAAAGATTCAGCCCGGAGAGTGGGTCGTGGTGTTCAATCACCGCGGTCAGCATCGGGCGATTGCTGACGTGACCACCCATATCAAACGCGGAGTGGTGAGTCTGGATAACGGCTGGTGGGAGCAGCAGGGCGGAAGCAGTAGCCATGTGACTAACGATCAGGTGGAAGTGTTGGGCAATGGACACTGTTGCAACAGTACGCTCGTCGATGTGAGAAGGGAGGCTTAATTGCATGAAACAGTATGGATTTCTTATTGATATGCAAAATTGCTACGGTTGTAAAACCTGTAGCATGGCCTGCAAATCAGAAAACATGACGCCGATGGGCGTTCTCTGGCGTCGGGTTCGTGAACGCCATACGGATGAACCCAATACGCAAGCCTTCATCAGTATGTCGTGCAACCACTGCGATGACCCGCAATGCATGAAAGTCTGCCCGGCAGGGACGTACAGCAAACGCGCCGACGGCATTGTCGTGCAGGATCACGATCGCTGCATTGGCTGCCGGATGTGCATCATGGCCTGTCCGTGGAGTGCGCCGGTGTACGATCCCGCAGAAGGGAAAACCAGTAAGTGCAATCTGTGTGCTGAACGTCTCGATGAAGGATTGCAGCCGCGCTGCGTAGAATCCTGTCCTGCAGGCGTATTACGTTTTGGCGAGATCGCTGAGCTGCGTAAGGAGCATACGACGCCATGGACGGTGCTGGAAAAACGCTACAACCTGCCCGATCACACGATTAGCCAGCCTAACATTGTCATTATTCCGCCGCGGGATTAAGGAGAACAACATGGAACAGTATGAATTGCCGTTGGTCTTCTTTACTGTCTTTGCTCAGTGGGGGGCTGGCGGGGTACTGGCGCTGACGCT
>NZ_JBFWLF010000095.1:0-14239 GCF_050252275.1 Citrobacter sp.
TCCACAACTGCGGGGGCGCAAAACCCCCGGCGAAGACTTACTTAACCATCTCTTTTTCGATCAACTGAATCAGGATATGAATCACTTTAATATGAATTTCCTGAATACGGTCAGCATAGCCGAAATGCGGAACGCGGATTTCGATATCGGCAGTACCGGCCATTTTGCCGCCGTCTTTACCGGTCAGGGTGATGACCTTCATTCCCTTCTTGCGTGCCGCGGCGATGGCTTTGATCACGTTACCCGAATTGCCGGAGGTTGAGATGCCTAACAGCACATCGCCTTCGCGCCCTACCGCTTCCACATAACGGGAAAAGACGTAGTCGTAACCGAAATCATTGCTGACGCAGGAGATGTGGCTAACGTCGGAAATCGCAATGGCCGGATAGCCCGGACGGTTTTCGCGATAACGCCCGGTCAGTTCTTCGGCAAAGTGCATGGCGTCACAATGAGAGCCGCCGTTACCGCAGGACAGTACCTTACCTCCTGCTTTAAAACTGTCTGCCAGCAGGACCGCCGCGCGCTGAATGGCGTGAATATTGGCATCATCTTTTAAAAAATTCGCCAGCGTTTCCGCCGCTTCGTTCAGTTCGTTACGAATAAGATCCTGGTACATGAGGATATCCTTCAGCATGAATGTAAATGACAGGATGCAGTGTACCGGATAGCACTGGCAGCGAGAAGCATAAGCCACATCAATGGCGACGGCTTTTGATTTTTCGTGCCGCAGAAATCGGCAACAATGTGAGCTTTGTTGTAATTATTTTGTAAACACATTGCTAAAAGAATTCACATCCACTACAACCATATCATCACAAGTGGTCAGACCTCCTACAAGCAAGGGAGCTTTTCGTTATGATGATTTTGAGTATTCTCGCTACGATTGTTCTGCTCGGCGCGCTGTTTTATCACCGCGTGAGCCTGTTCCTCAGCAGCCTGATTCTGCTCGCATGGACGGCCGCGCTTGGCGTGGCCGGACTGTGGAATATCTGGCTGCTGGTTCCGCTGGCCATTCTCCTCGTCCCGTTCAATGTGACGCCGATGCGTAAATCGATGATCTCCGCGCCGGTGTTCCGTGGCTTTCGTAAGGTGATGCCGCCGATGTCACGTACGGAGAAAGAAGCGATTGATGCCGGTACCACCTGGTGGGAAGGCGATCTGTTTCAGGGCAATCCGGACTGGAAAAAACTGCACAACTATCCGCAGCCGCGTCTGACCGCCGAAGAGCAGGCGTTCATCGACGGCCCGGTGGAAGAAGCGTGCCGCATGGCGAACGACTTCCAGATCACCCACGAGCTGGCCGATCTCCCGCCGGAACTGTGGGCGTTCCTGAAAGAACATCGCTTCTTCGCGATGATCATTAAGAAAGAGTACGGCGGGCTGGAATTCTCCGCTTACGCCCAGTCTCGCGTGCTGCAAAAACTTTCTGGCGTCTCCGGGATCCTGGCGATTACCGTGGGCGTGCCGAACTCCTTAGGCCCAGGCGAGCTGCTGCAACATTACGGTACACAAGAGCAGAAAGACCATTACCTGCCTCGTCTGGCGCGTGGTCAGGAGATCCCTTGCTTTGCGCTGACCAGCCCGGAAGCGGGTTCTGATGCGGGCGCCATTCCGGATACCGGTATTGTTTGTATGGGCGAATGGCAAGGCCAGCAGGTGCTGGGGATGCGTTTGACCTGGAACAAGCGTTATATCACCCTCGCGCCTATCGCCACCGTCCTGGGACTGGCATTTAAACTTTCTGACCCGGATAAGCTGCTGGGCGGCGAAGAAGAACTGGGGATCACCTGTGCGTTAATCCCAACCTCGACGCCAGGCGTGGAAATTGGTCGTCGTCACTTCCCGCTGAACGTCCCGTTCCAGAACGGTCCGACTCGCGGTAACGATGTATTTGTTCCGATCGATTACATCATCGGCGGCCCGAAAATGGCCGGTCAGGGCTGGCGTATGCTGGTGGAATGTCTGTCGGTGGGCCGCGGGATTACCCTGCCGTCTAACTCGACCGGCGGCGTAAAATCCGTTGCGATGGCTACCGGTGCTTATGCCCACATTCGTCGTCAGTTCAAAATCTCTATCGGTAAAATGGAAGGGATTGAAGAACCGCTGGCACGCATTGCCGGTAATGCCTACGTGATGGATGCCGCTGCGTCCCTCATCACCTACGGTATTATGCTCGGTGAGAAACCGGCAGTGCTGTCGGCAATCGTCAAGTATCACTGTACTCATCGTGGTCAGCAGTCAATTATTGACGCGATGGATATCACCGGTGGCAAGGGCATTATGCTGGGCGAAGGTAATTTCCTGGCGCGGGCCTATCAGGGCGCGCCGATCGCCATCACCGTAGAAGGCGCGAACATTCTGACCCGTAGCATGATGATCTTCGGTCAGGGGGCAATTCGCTGCCATCCGTATGTCCTCGAAGAGATGGCGGCCGCACAGAATAACGATGTGAATGCGTTCGACAAACTGCTGTTTAAACATATCGGCCACGTCGGCAGCAACAAAGTGCGCAGCTTCTGGTTGGGTCTGACGCGTGGTTTAACCAGCCAAACGCCCACCCGCGATGCGACGAAGCGTTATTATCAGCACCTTAACCGCCTGAGCGCGAACCTGGCGCTACTCTCTGACGTGTCGATGGCTGTGCTGGGCGGAAGTCTCAAACGCCGCGAGCGCATATCTGCTCGTCTGGGTGATGTGTTGAGCCAGCTGTATCTGGCCTCTGCGGTTCTGAAACGTTACGACGACGAAGGCCGTCATGAAGCGGACCTGCCGCTGGTTCACTGGGGTGTGCAGGATGCACTGTATAAAGCGGAACAGGCAATCGACGATCTGCTGCAGAACTTCCCGAACCGCCTGGTGGCTGGCCTGCTGAACGTGGTGATCTTCCCGACCGGTCGTCACTACCTGGCCCCTTCCGATAAGCTGGATCATAAAGTCGCGAAGATATTGCAGGTACCGAGCGCCACCCGTGACCGTATCGGCCGTGGACAGTATCTGACGCCGAGCGAGCATAACCCGGTGGGATTACTGGAAGAAGCGCTGCTGGATGTGATGGCCGCCGACCCTATTCATCAGCGTATTTGCAAAGAGATTGGCAAAAACCTGCCGTTCACCCGTCTGGATGAACTGGCGCAAAATGCGCTGGCCAAAGGGCTCATTGATAAAGACGAAGCAGCGATTCTGGTCAAAGCGGAAGAAAGCCGACTGCGCAGCATCAATGTGGACGATTTTGAACCCGAGGAGCTGGCGACAAAGCCGGTAAAGCTGCCAGAGAAAGTGCGTAAAGTCGAAGCCGCGTAACGCTTACGCATGACCTATTAGCCTCGCTTCGGCGGGGCTTTTTATCACCCACGTTTCCTGAAATCACGTGCTACAGTGTCAGAATGCTGTTCAACAAGGAGACCCTACCGTGCCTGGTTTGAAAATTACGCTGCTGCAACAACCGCTGGTCTGGATGGATGGACCCGCCAATTTGCGTCACTTTGACCTTTTACTGGAACCGGTAACGGGGCGCGATCTCATCGTCTTACCCGAAATGTTCACCACAGGGTTTGTGATGGAGGCTGCCAGAGAAGCGCCCACTCAGGAGGAGGTGATTTCATGGATGCAAAAACAGGCGCAGCGAACGAACGCTCTGATTGCCGGTAGCGCCGCGCTTCAGACAGAACGTGGCGCGGTAAACCGTTTTTTACTGGTCGAGCCAGAAGGTAACGTGCACTTCTATGATAAACGCCACCTGTTTCGAATGGCTGACGAACATCATCATTACCAGCCAGGCAACCGCCGCGTGATCGTGGAATGGCGCGGGTGGCGCATTCTCCCGCAGGTCTGTTATGACCTGCGTTTTCCAGTATGGTCACGCAATTTGAACGATTATGATCTGGCGCTGTATGTCGCCAATTGGCCGGCGCCTCGTTCTCAGCACTGGCAGACGTTGCTGGCGGCACGCGCGATTGAAAATCAGGTCTGGGTGGCGGGATGTAACCGCGTCGGCACCGACGGCAACGGGCATCACTATCGTGGCGACAGTCGGGTTATCAGCCCGCAAGGAGAAATCATTGCGACAGCGGAAGCCCATCAGGCTACTCGCATTGACGCGGAACTTTCTTTGAGTGCGCTGAAAGCGTATCGGGAGACCTTCCCGGCCTGGCAGGATGCCGACCCGTTTATTCTGCGCTGATTTTTTGACGAGATAAAAACGACGAAAGCCTGAATCATTACTGACTCAGGCTTTCTGAATAGTGGCGGAACGGACGGGACTCGAACCCGCGACCCCCTGCGTGACAGGCA
Source organism: Citrobacter sp. (assembly GCF_050252275.1). Taxonomy (NCBI): domain Bacteria; kingdom Pseudomonadati; phylum Pseudomonadota; class Gammaproteobacteria; order Enterobacterales; family Enterobacteriaceae; genus Citrobacter; species Citrobacter sp. Next base: position 4,291 of record NZ_JBFWLF010000095.1, read on the forward strand.
GGTATTCTAACCAACTGAACTACCGCTCCGCGATGTGTTCCACTTGGGAACGAAGCGCATATTACGGATTGCCACACACCTCGTCAACGCTTTTTCTCACGTTTTTAATCGTTTGCTCTAAAAATCACCCGAGCGGCGGTTTTTAACTCATTTGCCGACTTTCTACGCCCGCCAGAGGCAACTTCCCCCTTTCTTTTCCACCAGGTCGAGGCGCGATTCATGGGCCGCCACTTCCTCATCGGTGGCGAAAACGACGCGTAGCTTGCTGGCCTGACGTACAAGCCGCTGGATCCCCGTATTGCCCTGCTGCTGAGTTTCCCCTTCCATCGAAAACGCCATCGTCGTCTGACCGCCGGTCATCATCAGATAAACATCAGCCAGAATCTGGGCATCGAGCAATGCGCCGTGCAGCGTACGCTTGCTGTTGTCTATCTCATAACGCGAGCACAATGCATCCAGGCTATTACGCTTGCCAGGGAACATCTTCCTCGCCAGCGCCAGACTATCGGTAACTTTACAGAAGGTATTGGTTTTCGGGATATCGCGGTTGAGCTTGCTGAACTCGTAGTCCATAAAGCCGATATCAAACGACGCGTTATGAATGACCAGTTCCGCCCCGCGGATATAATCGAGAAATTCATCCGCCACCTCGGCAAATGTCGGCTTGTCCAGCAGGAACTCATCCGCAATTCCGTGGACGCCGAACGCTTCCGGATCCACCAGCCGATCAGGCTTCAGATAGACATGGAAGTTATTCCCCGTCAGACGGCGGTTCACCACCTCTACAGCACCGATCTCAATGATCTTGTGCCCTTCGTAGTGCGCGCCGATCTGGTTCATACCGGTGGTTTCGGTATCGAGGACGATCTGTCGTGTAATTGCAGTGCTCATAGCGGTCATTTATGTCAGACTTGTCGTTTTACGGTTCGATTCAATTACAGGAAGTCTACCAGAGATGCTTAAACAGGTAGAAATTTTCACCGACGGTTCGTGCCTGGGCAATCCAGGTCCGGGCGGTTACGGGGCAATTTTACGCTATCGCGGGCGCGAAAAAACCTTTAATGAGGGCTATATCCTCACGACCAATAATCGCATGGAGCTGATGGCGGCGATCGTCGCCCTGGAAGCCCTGAAAGAACATTGTGAAGTCATTTTGAGCACTGACAGTCAGTATGTGCGCCAGGGGATCACCCAATGGATTCATAACTGGAAAAAACGCGGCTGGAAAACTGCCGACAAAAAACCGGTAAAAAATGTCGATCTCTGGAAGCGTCTTGATGCCGCCCTCGGGCAGCATCAGATCAAATGGGAGTGGGTAAAAGGCCATGCCGGTCATCCAGAAAACGAGCGTTGCGATGAGCTTGCCCGTGCCGCCGCCATGAATCCTACTCAGGAAGACGTTGGTTATCAGCCCGAAGCTTAAACGTCCGGCTTGCGATATTGCCGGGTCGCGCCAACGGCCTGCGGTATGCGCGCTTTCGCCTTGTTCTGTTTCATCGGATTGAGCGTAAGCGGAATCGTTCGCTTACGCGCCACAATCATCTGCATACAGCCCAGCGCAGGAAGGTGTGCACTCAACATCTTTCCTCCTTGCTTTTTCCACGGCAGGACGTGAAAACGGCTGTAGTGCAGCACTTCAAAATTCAGTAGCGACAGCCAGTCCAGTTGGCGCATCAGCGTAAACATACGACTATTATAAGGCGATGATTTACGCAGCACCGGCACCAGCTTGCGCAGCCCCATCAGGCTCACCGGGTTGAATCCGCTCAGTACCAGCCAGCCATCATCAATAAGTACCCGATCGGCTTCACGTAACAAGCGGTGGGGATCGGCGCACCAGGGTAGCGTGTGCGCCAGCAGACAGACATCGACCGATTTATCGGCAAAAGGGAGATGAAGCGGATCGGCCTGAACCTGAACCGGCGAGCCTTTGGCAGAAACGTTAACCTGATGCGAAACCGCACAGGCTTCCGAGTTGATTTCTGCACTTAAATTGCCCACCTTAAGCAGGTGAAAACCATACATTTTTGCAAACCACGGGTTAAGCTGTTTTTCCAGCGCCTCACGATAGTACTCTCCCCAGGGCAAATCGCTCCAGCGATCGGGTGCTACGACTGTTTGAGGGTTCCTTGCCGGTTTCATCACAACCATCCGTTATGCATAGACAGAGAGGTAATTTATGAATCTTAACAGTATTCCGGCGTTTCAGGACAATTACATCTGGGTTCTGAGTAATGATGAAGGACGTTGTCTGATCGTGGACCCGGGCGACGCCGCGCCGGTGTTAAAGGCGATTGCCGAAAACCAGTGGCAGCCAGAGGCTATTCTACTCACTCATCATCATCAGGACCATGTGGGTGGCGTGAAAGAACTGGTACAGAACTTTCCTAAACTAGTGGTTTACGGACCAGCAGAGACACAAGATAAGGGGGTCACTCATATAGTCGAAGATGGCGATTCCGCCCTCATTTTGGGGCATGAATTTAGTATATTTGCTACACCCGGTCACACTTTAGGACATATCTGTTACTTTAGCCATCCTTATCTTTTCTGCGGAGATACGCTGTTTTCGGGAGGTTGTGGACGCCTGTTCGAAGGCACAGCGAGTCAGATGTATCAATCGCTTAAAAAAATATCCGGACTTCCAGACGATACGCTTATTTGTTGCGCCCATGAATATACTTTAGCAAATATGAAGTTTGCCCTGAGCATTCTGCCGCACGATTCGTTCATAAATGATTATTATCGTAAAGTTAATGAGTTACGGGTAAAAAAACAAATGACACTCCCCGTTATTCTGAAAAATGAGCGGAAAAATAATATTTTTTTGAGAACAGAAGATATTGATTTAATTAATGAAATTAACAAAGAAACAATATTGCAACACCCTGAAGAGCGATTTGCCTGGTTAAGGTCAAAGAAAGACAGCTTCTGATAATTGCAGGTTGCCTTTTCAAAACTTCGCCGTTATGATCGGTCGTCTTTTAAGCAACTATTGACACACACATGAAGGCAAAAGCGATCTTACTCGCCTCTGTCCTGCTCGTGGGTTGCCAGTCGTCTCAAAACGCCGGTAATGTCCAACAGCACGCACAGAGCCTTTCTGCAGCTGGTCAAGGGGAAGCAGGAAAGTTTACGAGTCAGGCACGATGGATGGACGATGGGACGTCCCTCGCGCCGGATCAAGACTTGTGGGCTTTCATTGGCGACGAGCTAAAGATGGGAATTCCGGAAAACGACCGGATTCGCGAACAAAAACAGAAGTATTTACGCAATAAGAGCTATCTCCACGATGTAACTTTACGGGCAGAGCCGTATATGTACTGGATAGCCGGGCAAGTTAAGAAACGTAACATGCCAATGGAACTGGTACTACTACCCATAGTGGAGAGCGCTTTTGATCCTCATGCGACGTCTGGCGCCAATGCCGCAGGCATCTGGCAGATCATTCCGAGCACGGGGCGCAATTATGGTTTAAAACAGACCCGCAGTTATGACGCGCGTCGCGATGTGGTGGCTTCCACAACCGCAGCGCTCGACATGATGCAACGTCTGAACAAAATGTTTGACGGCGACTGGCTGCTGACCGTTGCGGCTTATAATAGCGGTGAAGGTCGGGTCATGAAGGCGATTAAAACGAACAAAGCGCGTGGGAAATCCACCGACTTCTGGTCGTTGCCGTTGCCTCAGGAAACGAAGCTGTACGTGCCAAAAATGCTGGCCCTGAGTGATATTCTCAAGAACAGCAAACGTTATGGCGTACGTCTGCCAACCACAGACGAAAGTCGTGCACTGGCGCGTGTTCGTTTAAGCAGTCCGGTTGAAATGGCGCAGGTTGCCGATATGGCGGGGATTCCCGTCAGCAAGCTGAAGACCTTTAATGCTGGTGTGAAAGGCTCCACGCTGGGCGCAAGCGGTCCGCAATACGTAATGGTACCAAAGAAGCATGCAGAGAAACTGCGTGAATCTCTGGCCTCTGGCGAAATTGCTGCCGTACAGTCCACTCTGGTGGCTGATAACACCCCGCTGAACAGTCGTAGTTACACCGTTCGCTCTGGCGATACGCTTTCAGGCATTGCTTCACGTCTCGGCGTGAGCACGAAGGATCTGCAGCAGTGGAATAAGCTGCGTGGTTCAACGCTGAAAGTGGGCCAAAGTCTGACGGTGGGTGCCGGTAACAGTGCACAGCAACTGGCTAAAAACAGCGACAGCATTACCTATCGTGTACGTAAGGGCGATTCGCTTTCGAGCATTGCTAAACGTCACGGCGTTAACATCAAAGATGTCATGCGCTGGAACAACGATACGGACAATCTGAAGCCCGGCGATCAACTGACGTTGTTTGTGAAAAACAACAACACGCCAGACTCCTGATAGCTCACAATATTAAAAGGCACCGATTTCCCCCGGTGCCTATTTTCTTTATGCCGCTTTGTGCGCTTCGGCCATGATGGTATCGCTGGTAAACGATCCCTCGTCCTGTAAAGCGAAGTAAGCTTTCACCTCCGCAGAGGCGCTTACCTGATACAGACGAATCGCATCTACCAGTTCAGCGGGCGTGCGCATTCTCGTCACCCATGAACTAAACTCCAGCGGCAAACGGTCGGTTATCAACGAATCAACAATCAGGTTTGCATCATTCATCAGCGCCAGCCATTCGCCGCTGGAATAGTTGCGAACATGCGAGGTGTCGCGCAATGCCTCCACCGTCTGTAACCAGATATCGCGGACCGGATGCCCTGGGGACATGACATCCATAATAATCAGGACACCGCCCGGTTTTAATACCCGATTAACTTCGCGCAGCGCTCTGCCTACATCATGCCAGTGATGCGCGGAATAACGACTGATAACAATGTCAAAGACAGCATCCTCAAACGGCAGGCTTTCGGCATAGCCCTGCCTGGTGGTGATGTTGGCTAATCCCTTCTCTTTTGCCGCCTGCGCCACAACGTCAAGCATCTGCGAAGATAAATCGTAAGCCACCACTTGTTTCACATTCTGCGCGGCGATAAAGCTTGCATGCCCGGCGCCACAGCCCATATCCAGTACGCTGGCATGAGGGAACGCAGACAGACGCTCAGCCAGACGCTGCAAGTCGCGACCGGTTGCATGCACGGCACTGGTTAAATAGGCATTCGCCTGGGAGCCAAACTGCTTTTCGACGTTATCGTGGTGGGAGTGTGTTGTCATTATGCTGTCCTTTGGTTGTTTGCAAGATAAAGGGCAGCACCACTACAGGTCTGCCCCAACGGCAGACCTGACACACCTTACTGCACAGGTTTGCCGGGACTGAATTCAACGAGTAGCGGATTGTGATCGGATGCGCGTGTGACCAGTACTGAAGCCTCACTGACGTTCAGACCACGATAAAAGACAAAATCCAGGGGGCGACCAAACGCGCGACGGCGCTGATCGTCAGTAAAACGAACCTGGCGCAACGACATTTCGCGCGCGAAGCGATACAGCGCATTCATGCGGCGTCGGCTCCAGGCATTAAAATCTCCGGCCATAATCACCGGGCCACTGTGATGCGCAATCTGGTCACCGATTGGAAGTAACTGCTTACTATACACATCGACCCCCAGACTAAAGTTAACCGCATGGATATTAACGACCATCAACAGTCGCGTATCGGGCAACGGATAGACGGTAACCAGCGCCGATTTTGCCAGGCGCAGGATAGGCTCTCGCTCACGAAGTGGGCAACAGTATACGGGATGCGCGGATGAGAGCGTCATCACCCCTGACGGATGCTGTGGCAGAACAAATGCCGGCACCTGATCGGCCGCCAGGTAATTCGCCGTCGCAAACTTCACCAGCTCCGGCGTCGTTTGCGCTTCCTGTAACAACACCAGGTGCGCATCTTTGCCAAAATTCTTCAGCACCGAAAGCCATTCCGCTCGCTGCTGCTTAAAGATATTCCACACCAGGATACGGATCCGATCTTCACTGCTTAACGGCGCCCCGGCGGGTAATGCCTGGCCGATGCTCGAAAATGACCCGGGCGGCAAAATCCGCTCAGCGGGTTGTCCGGCAACATAGCGCATGGCATAGGTGTTTTTTCGCACTTTTGACTTTCAAACCTCTGTAACGTCAACCAGCCCGGTGCCGGACTGGTTCTTCTGTTATAGGGATTTTAGCTCACACTTTCAACGACCAATTGCAGTTTGTTTTGTAAGCACACACTTACATCAAGTACTTAACCCAGCACGGCTACGCGTGCGGGTTTATCCAGTCGACCACTAATCCCCATCAACAGGAAGGCTCCCAACACAATCAATGCCCCAATCCACGGTGTTTGCGCCAGGCCGAAGTGCTCCACCGTCTGTCCGCCGACAACAGAACCGATCGCAATCCCGATGTTAAAAGCCGCGATGTTGAGGCCGGATGCCACATCTACCACATTCGGCGTAAATTGTTCGGCTTTTTGCACCACATAGACCTGCAAACCCGGTACATTGCCGAAAGCAAAGATCCCCATCACCAGTACCGTTGCCAGCGCGGCGTACTGCATAGTGGCGGTAAACTGAAAGACGAGCAACAGTACAAACAGTGCGGCGAAAATAAACTTCAGCGCAGGCACCGCCCCATGTTTATCCGCCAGTTTTCCGCCCCAGATGTTACCTACCGCGACGGATACGCCATAGCCTAATAAGATCCAACTCACTGCGGCAGGCGAGAAACCCGCCAGATCCTGCATCATCGGCGCCAGAAAGGTAAATGCGGTAAAGACGCCGCCGTAGCCCAATGCCGTGATCGCATAGATGATCAACAAGCGTGGATGCGTTAAGACACTCAACTGGTCACGTAGCGTCGCCGCGGCGCGCCCCGGAATGTTCGCCGGAATGAGCCACTGACTGCTGATCAGCGCAATCACGCCCAACACAGAAACGGCCAGAAAGGTTTCGCGCCAGCCAAAATGCTGACCGATGAACGTCCCCAGAGGAACCCCGGTCACCAGAGCAATCGTCAGACCACCAAACATGATGGCAATGGCAGAAGCCGCTTTTTCTTTTGCTACCAGACTGGTGGCAATGGTGGAGCCAATCGAGAAGAACACGCCATGAGCCAGACCGGTCAGTAAACGGGCCGCAATCAGCGTCATATAACCAGGAGCCTGCCATGCCAGCAGGTTGCCCGCCGTGAACAGGACCATCAGCGCAACCAACAACGGCTTACGCGGCAGACGTCCAGTCAATGCCGTCAGTACTGGCGCGCCAATCGCCACGCCGAGAGCATAGATGGAAACCAACATCCCCGCAGAAGGCAGAGAAATGGCCAGTTGTTCGGCAATTGTCGGCACCAGGCCTACAATCACAAATTCGGTTGTGCCAATAGCAAAAGCACTTATTGTCAGCGCAAATAACGCGAGAGGCATAAATCACTCCATATCATCAGTATTCGGATGACACGCAGTATGCCGGGATGGTTTAATAACAAAAATATCCAAAATCTCAATACAATTTTGCTTCGGGTGCAAAAATGAAAGCAACTTCAGAAGAACTCGCCATTTTTGTTTCAGTGGTAGAAAGCGGAAGTTTCAGCCGGGCGGCAGAACAGTTAGGTCAGGCAAACTCAGCGGTTAGCCGGGCAGTTAAAAAGCTGGAAATGAAGCTTGGCGTGAGTTTACTCAACCGCACAACCCGGCAACTCAGCCTGACAGAAGAAGGTGAACGCTATTTTCGCCGCGTCCAGTCTTTGTTGCAGGAGATGGCGGCGGCAGAAACGGAAATCATGGAGACACGCAGCACTCCACGCGGGGTGCTCCGTATCGATGCCGCCACGCCGGTGATGCTGCATTTTCTGATGCCGTTGATAAAGCCTTTCCGCGAACGTTACCCGGAAATTACGCTTTCTCTTGTTTCCTCTGAAACCTTTATCAATTTGATCGAGAGAAAAGTGGATATTGCAATCCGTGCAGGCACATTGACGGATTCCAGTCTCCGCGCCCGACCGCTCTTTAACAGCTATCGGAAGATTATTGCCTCGCCGGATTATCTTGAACAATACGGGAAGCCGGAAACAGTGGAAGAGCTAAAAGCACACCTGTGCCTGGGCTTCACCGAACCCGTATCCCTCAACACCTGGCCTATCGCTTGTAGCGATGGGCAACTTCACGAGATTGACTGTGGAATTTCGTCAAACAGCGGCGAAACGCTTAAACAACTCTGCCTCAGCGGAAACGGCATTGCCTGCCTGTCGGACTACATGATTGATCGGGAAATTGCGCGAGGTGAACTGGTGGAGCTGATGGCCGATAAACGCCTGCCGGTAGAGATGCCGTTCAGCGCCGTCTATTACAGCGATCGTGCCGTGAGTACGCGTATTCGGGCATTTATCGATTTTCTGAGTGAATATATAAGAACAGCTCCCGGAGGAGCTGTTAAAGAGGGTTAAAGGCATTCTGGGGTTAACGCATTAATCCCACTGCGGTGCCAGTCCTTCCGGGCTTACCAGGCGATTGTTGCAATCCAGAGCAGCGATCGCTTTTTTATCTTCGGTATCTAACGTTAGATCCAGCGCCAACAGGTTGCTTGCCAGGTTTTCTCGCTTAGTGGAAGAAGGAATGACCGAGTAACCTTCATCCATCGCCCATGCCAGGATCACCTGAGCTGCAGTGGCGTTGTGTTTCGCCGCGATGCGGGTAATCACTTCATCTTTCAGTGCCTTACCATATGCCAGCGTCATGTAAGACGTGATGTGGATACCGTGTGCATTCGCCCAGTCAACCACTTTGCCATTTTGCAGGTAAGGAGACAGTTCAATTTGGTTAGTCGCAATATTTTCAGCACCAACCGCTGCAATGGCTTTTTCCATCAGCGGGATAGTGAAGTTAGAGATACCGATTTCACGCGTCAGTCCCTGCTTTTTCGCTTCCAGCAGCGCCTGCATGAATTCCTCAACCGATACAGCATCATTTGGTGATGGCCAGTGGATCAGCGTCAGATCAACATAATCAGTACGCAGTTTTTTCAGGCTCTCTTTCAGGCTAGGGATCAGCTTGTCTTTGCTCAGATTCTCAATCCAGATCTTGGTCGTAATGTACAACTCATTGCGCGGAACGCCGCTCTCTGCAATTGCCTGGCCAACTGCGGCTTCATTATCATAGATTTGTGCAGTATCGACAGCACGGTAACCGAGCTCCAGAGCCGTTTTTACGGATGCAATAACAACATCGTCCTTAAGACGGAAGGTACCTAAACCGAATGCCGGGATAGTCATAATAATTCCTCTTTGATTCATCATGTTCGTTAACTGAGAGGATTATGACGTTTTGCGTTTTGTTGAAAAAGAGCGAAAAATGCAGAGGATTTTTGCGTTTTTAGCAACAATTAGATTTCAGGCAAAGAAAAAGCCCTGAGTGTTAACTCAGGGCTCTTAATAAGTGGCGGAACGGACGGGACTCGAACCCGCGACCCCCTGCGTGACAGGCAGGTATTCTAACCAACTGAACTACCGCTCCACCGAATTTTTCTACAACTACTGATTTTTACATCAGTTTACTGCTTAATTTGATGCCTGGCAGTTCCCTACTCTCGCATGGGGAGACCCCACACTACCATCGGCGCTACGGCGTTTCACTTCTGAGTTCGGCATGGGGTCAGGTGGGACCACCGCGCTAAAGCCGCCAGGCAAATTCTTGCTGCTCTGTACGCAATATTTTATCGCATCAGCTGCGTTGGCTGCATTCGCCAACGTCAGTCACATACCTGTGTATGCTCCTTCCGTCGCTTCATTTGCCGCCTTGCCGCTGCGCAAACTATTGCGCACTACAATCCGGTATCAACGCTGAAAATTCTCTCAAATCCGCCAAAACATCTTCGGCGTTGTAAGGTTAAGCCTCACGGTTCATTAGTACCGGTTAGCTCAACGCATCGCTGCGCTTACACACCCGGCCTATCAACGTCGTCGTCTTCAACGTTCCTTCAGGACCCTTAAAGGGTCA
>NZ_JBFWLF010000096.1:0-14202 GCF_050252275.1 Citrobacter sp.
CTGTGTCTCGGCATTCTGACGCTGCTGCTGGCGGCGGCCCTCTGGCCCTCTATCCCCTGGTTCGGTAAAGCCGTTAATCGTATCGCCGCGATCCAGTCGCGGGGAGAGTTGCGCGTGAGCACAATTGAGTCGCCGCTCACCTGGGCGAAACTCGACGGTAAGCCGTACGGGCTCGATTACGAGCTGGCGCAGCAGTTCGCCAGCTATCTGGGTGTAAAACTGAAGATTACCGTCCGCCAGAACATCAGCCAGCTGTTTGACGATCTGGATAATGGTGACGCCGACCTGCTGGCGGCCGGGCTGGTCTACAACAGTGAACGAGTGAAAAACTATCAGCCAGGGCCGACTTACTATTCGGTATCCCAGCAACTGGTCTACAAAGTGGGTCAGTATCGTCCCCGTACGTTGGGCAGCGTGACGGAAAGTCAACTCACTATCACGCCGGGACACGTGGTGGCGAACGATCTGCAAACGCTGAAACAGACAAAATACCCTGAGCTGAGCTGGCGGATCGATGAGAAAAAAGGCTCAACGGAACTGCTTGATGCGGTGATTGCCGGACAGCTGGATTACACCATTGCCGACTCTGTCGCCATCAGCCTCTACCAACGCGTTCATCCCGAACTGGCCGTTGCGCTGGATATCACCGACGAACAGCCGGTGACCTGGTTTAGCCAGCTGGATGATGACAACACGCTGTCTGCCGCCCTGCTCGATTTCTTCAACGGCATGAATGAGGACGGCTCCCTGGCGCGTCTCGAAGAAAAATATCTGGGGCACGGCGATGATTTTGACTATGTCGATACCCGCACCTTTCTGCGCGCGGTTGATGCCATGCTCCCCGACCTGAAACCGCTGTTTGAAAAACACGCCCAGGAGATTGGCTGGCAGCTGCTTGCGGCGATCTCCTGGCAGGAATCGCATTGGGATCCGCAGGCCACATCACCAACCGGCGTGCGCGGCATGATGATGCTCACCAAAAACACCGCACAAAGTCTCGGTCTGACCGACAGAACCGATCCTGAGCAGAGCATCAGCGGTGGAGCACGCTACTTACAGGACATGATGAGTAAAGTGCCGGACACCGTACCCGAGAACGAGCGTATCTGGTTTGCGCTGGCGGCCTATAACATGGGTTATGCGCATATGCTTGATGCGCGGGCGCTGACAGCCAAAACGAAGGGAAACCCGGACAGTTGGGCAGACGTCAAACAGCGTCTGCCGTTGCTCAGTCAAAAACAGTATTACAGCAAGCTGACCTACGGTTATGCGCGCGGACATGAGGCCTACGCCTACGTTGAAAACATCCGTAAATATCAGATAAGCCTGCAGGGCTATTTGCAGGAGAAAGAAAAGCAACTGGCTGAAGAGATGAAACTGGCACAAGAGTATCCGGTCGTCTCACCAACGGAATTTGGCAAACAGCGGCGACCACTCGCCGCCTTCCTGTCGCAATCGTCATCCAGTTATCTGACGCACTCGCCGTCGCTGCTGCGTTTACCGCAGAAGAAAGAAGACAAAGAGTAAACAGAACCGCAATGCCTACTGGCTTGCGGCTTTCTTCAACGCTTTGATCTCCTGACGGCGCATGCGGAAGAAATCGCTGAGCAGCGTCGCACACTCCTCACGCAATATTCCTTCAGTGACCTCAACGCGATGATTCATTCCCGGATGATGCAGAACATCCATCAGCGAACCGGCAGCGCCGGTTTTTGCATCGCGCGCGCCGAACACCACATGGCGGATACGGCTGTGCACCATCGCGCCAGCGCACATGACGCACGGCTCAAGGGTCACATACAGCGTCGCGTCAATCAGACGATAATTTTGCAGGACGAGGCCGCCCTGACGTAGCGCCATGATCTCTGCGTGCGCGGTGGGATCGTGATGGCCAATCGGGCGGTTCCAGCCTTCACCGATCACGCGATTGTTGTGCACCAATACGGCACCGACCGGGACTTCACGTTCATCCCAGGCGCGCTTCGCCAGCGTTAACGCATGACGCATCCAGTATTCGTGACTAAATTCAACATCTGACAAAGGGGTTACTCCGGTAATCATTGCGGGCGCATTATACAGGGTCGCGATACCCTTCGTCTTTCAACTATTCCAGTTGCTGGAGTTCTCCACGAGGCGTGACGCGCCAGCGGTGCTGGCAAAAATAGAGCAGCGGGTTGTCCTGATTGCTGTCGCTGTAGCCGCTGTAAAGGCGCAGTGGCGTGCCGATTTTACGCTCCAGCTGTGCGACTTTTTCATGCCCCAGACAGCGCAGGGTCAGCACCCAACCGCCGTACCCCCGCTTCATCTGGCTGGCGATCAAATTCACGCGCGGCAGCCACGGCGTATCAACATAAACCTGTTCCACCAGCGACTGCGGCGAACCGGTGATGAGCCAGATATCGGCATCGGAGCTGAGCAGATAGGTGGTCAGACGCTCTTGTACCTGAGGAAACGCCGTAACGTTCTGTCGGAACCATCGAACAAAATCGGCCTGCCTGGCCTGTAGACTGGCCTCGCTGTGGCCGAAGGTACATCCCCACAGCAGCAGACTCATCGGCCAGCGCGCAGCGCGTCCTTTAATCAGTAACGCACCGACAATCACGGGCAACAACGGCAGCACGAGCAGCGCATTCAGCGGCTGGCGACGCAACAGATAGCGCAGGAAACTGCCAAACATATCCTGCTGATGTAGCGTACCATCCAAATCAAAAAAAACGACACGACGCGCGTGATTGGTCAAACCTTACTCCTCGGGATCGTTGAATCCTAACAGCCAGGTAAACAGGAACCCGGCTATCACTGCTACTAAATAGCCTAACAGATAGAACATCACTTTTCCGGCAACAATCGTTAACGCCAGCGGTAATCCGGAAATACCGAAGGTGATGACGGTGGCGACCTTCCAGTAGCTGATCAGCGCTCCGCCTACTGCGCCACCAAGACAGGCGCCAATAAACGGTTTGCCCAGGGGAAGCGTGACGCCAAAAATCAGCGGTTCGCCAATACCGAGTAATCCCACCGGTAACGCCCCCTTAATCACTTTTTTCAACCGCGCGTTACGGGTTTTCATTAGCACGGCAATTGCCGCGCCCACTTGCCCGACGCCCGCCATCGCCAGAATGGGAAAGAGCGCGTTATAGCCATGCGCCTGCACCAGCTCAACGTGAATCGGCACCAGCCCCTGATGCAGCCCCGTCAGCACCAGTGGCAGGAAGGTTCCCGCCAGAACCGCGCCGACCAGAAAGCCGCCGCGATCGATAGCCCAGGACGCGCCGTGAGCAATTGACTCCGAAATCCAGCCGCCCAGCGGTTGCAGCGCCACAATCGCAATCGAGCCGGTGATGATGGTCGTCAGTAGCGGATTGAGGATAAGCTCCAGCGAGCCGGGTAACACGTCGCGGAATTTACGCTCGATCCAGCACATCAGCGCCACCACCAGCAGCACGGCAATCACCCCACCACGGCCTGGCTGGAGCGCTTCACCAAACAGCGTAATTTGCGCCAGTTGCGGACTCGACAGAATGCCCGCCATCACGCCGCCCATCGCCAGCGAACCACCGAAGACTTTGGCGGTATTCACCCCCACCAGAATGTTCATGATGGCGAAAACTGCACTGCCGAATATCCCCATCAGCCCCAGCATGTTGGGGTAATGGGTGGCGAAATCGCCGACGATATCCGGGCGTTTGAGAATGTTAATGATGCCGGTGATTAAACCGGAGGCGATAAACGCCGGGATCAGGGGAATAAAAACATTCGCCAGCTTGCGTAGCGCATCGCTCATCGGCGCTTTGTACTTTGCTTTGGCCTGCGATTTCGTGCGCTCAATGTCATCGACTGCCGGGCGCGCGCTCCCCTGCGCCAACAGCGCTCGCATGGCATCAACGACCTTTGCCGCCTTTCCTGGCCCGACGATGATCTGATGCTGCGCCCCCTGCTTCACGTAGCCACTGACGCCCGGTAGCTGTTTCAGATGCGGGATATCCAACAGCGTATCGTCTTTCACTTCCACCCGGACGCGCGTCATACAATTTTCCAGACGCAGAATATTTTGTTCTCCGCCTATTCCCAGCAGAATATCGCTGGCAAGGGTCGCCATCTTATCCATAATTACCTCGATGAATCAGCTAACGCAGCGCGTAAGAATCCCTGATGGGCAGCCAGTTTTTCGCGCGCCGCATCAGCGTTGAGACCGCTCAGCGCCATAAGAATGGCCGGTTTCACGTCAAAATCGGTCTGTCTGAGCAGCGTTTCCGCCTCAGCGCGGGCAATGTCTGTGGCTTCAACCACCATTCGACACGCGCGGTCCATCAGTTTGATATTGGTGGCTTTCATATCCACCATCAGGTTCTGGTACACCTTGCCAAACTTCACCATCGCCCCGGTGGAGATCATATTGAGCACCAGCTTTTGCGCGGTACCGGATTTCAGACGCGTTGAGCCTGTCAGCGCCTCAGGCCCTACTACGGGTGAAATCGCAATATCCGCTTCCTGCGCAATCGGCGAGTCCGGATTACAGGAGATAGCAACCGTGGTACAACCCGTTTTGCGGGCATATTTCAGTCCACCGATGACATACGGCGTACGCCCTGATGCCGCCAGCCCAACCACCAGATCCTGCGGCACGAGGTTCAGGGCAATAAGATCGTCTTCACCGAGCTGCGCGTTGTCTTCTGCCCCTTCAACGGCTTTCAGCAATGCTCCCGGACCACCGGCGATTAGCCCCACCACCAGACCATGAGGAACGCCAAACGTCGGTGGGCATTCAGACGCATCCAGCACGCCGAGTCGCCCGCTGGTCCCTGCGCCCATATAGATAATCCGACCACCGGATTTTAACGCTTCAGCCGCGGCATCGACGGCGCTCGCAACATCGGGCAATGTTGCTTTTACTGCTTCCGCTACCAGCGTATCCTGTTGATTAAAACGGTGAACCAGATCCAGCGTTGATAACGCGTCGAGGTCCATTGTTTGCGGATTACGGGTTTCTGATACTAAAGCGCCGAGATTCATGTTTGCTCCTCAGGAATTTTTAATTCATATTAACGACCAATAATGGAATATAATATTCGTGCAGGCGAGTGAAATTTCATTTTGTCGCCGCCATCACGTTTTCGTCAGGAGAGACCATGAACTGTTTAATTCGCATCCGACAGCGCTACCCGGGATTTGCGCAGAGTGATAAAAAACTCGCGGACTATCTTCTGATACAACCCGACACTGCCCGCCACCTCAGTTCTCAGCAACTGGCCGCCGAAGCGGGCGTCAGTCAGTCGAGCGTGGTGAAGTTCGCGCAAAAGCTCGGCTATAAGGGATTCCCGGCGTTGAAACTGGCGATCAGCGAAGCGCTGGTCAGCAATCCGAACCCGCATTCGGTGCCAGTGCATAACCAGATCCGTGGCGACGATCCCCTGCGTCTGGTCGGCGAGAAACTGATCAAAGAGAATGTGGCGGCGATGCATGCCACGCTGGATGTCAACACGGAAGAGAAACTGAGCGAAAGCGTGACGATGCTGCGTAACGCCCGTCGGATCGTGTTAACCGGGATTGGTGCCTCCGGTCTGGTAGCGCAGAATTTTGCCTGGAAACTGATGAAAATCGGCCTGAATGCTATTGTTGAGCGCGATATGCATGCGCTGTTGGCCACGGTTCAGGCGCTGACGCCGGACGATCTGCTGTTAGCGATTTCCTACAGCGGCGAACGTCGGGAACTGAACCTGGCGGCAGAAGAGACTTTACGCGTCGGCGGGCAGATCCTGGCGATCACGGGTTTCACCCCTAATGGGCTTCAACAGCGCGCCAGCCACTGCCTGTATACCATCGCGGAAGAACAGGCCACCCGCAGTGCGGCGATCTCTTCAACCCACGCGCAAATGATGCTCACCGATCTGCTTTTTATGGCGCTGGTACAGCAGGATCTGGAGCACGCACCTGAACGTATTCGCCACAGCGAGGCGCTGGTAAAAAAACTGGTCTGAGCAAGGAATGCGCGTATAATGCCCGCCCGGTTTGTGTTGTTTTGAGAGTTTCCTGATGGCCCTGTTAATCACGAAAAAATGCATCAATTGCGATATGTGCGAACCCGAATGTCCGAATGAGGCCATTTCGATGGGTGACAGCATCTATGAGATTAACAGCGACAAATGCACCGAGTGCGTCGGTCATTACGACACGCCCACCTGCCAGAAGGTGTGCCCGATCCCCAATACGATCCTCAAAGACCCGGCACATGTCGAAACGGAAGAACAACTGTGGGACAAATTTGTCCAGATGCACCACGCCGATAAAATCTAACTTTCGATAATGACCGTGGCGCAGGCATAGTGACGTTCATCGGCCAGCGTTACGTGCATATGCGCAACGCCTAGTTTTTCCGCCAGCGCTAACGCCTCTCCCCATAACCGCAAGCGCGGTTTACCAAGTTCGTCGTTAAACACTTCAAACTGATTAAATGCCAGCCCATTGCGAATACCGGTACCAAAAGCTTTCGCCGCCGCCTCTTTGACGGCAAAGCGTTTTGCCAGAAAACGCACCGGCTGCTGGTGCGTTTCCCAGATAGCCCACTCGTTAGCGCTGAGCACTCGTCGGGCAAGCCGGTCACCGGAACGGGAGATCACCGCTTCAATGCGCGCAATCTCCACGATATCGGTGCCTAATCCAAGAATGGCCATTAGCCGCGCGCTTCCAGCATCAAACGTTTCATTTCCGCGACGGCGTCTTTCAGCCCGCTCATCACCGCACGACCGATAATCGCATGACCGATATTCAGCTCGTGCATTTCCGGCAGCGCGGCAATGGCTTTGACGTTGTGATAGGTCAGGCCGTGTCCCGCATTGACTTTCAGCCCCAGGCTGGCGGCGAAGGTGGCGGCTTTCGCGATGCGCGCCAGTTCCTGCGCCTGTTCCGCATCGGTTTTTGCATCTGCATAGCAGCCGGTATGAATTTCAATGTACGGTGCGCCGACGTCAGCAGCCGCTTTGATTTGCGCGTCATCGGCGTCAATAAACAGCGACACAAGGATCCCGGCGTCAGCCAGACGTTTACAGGCATCACGCATTTTGTCGCGCTGCCCGGCCACATCCAGGCCGCCTTCGGTGGTCACTTCCTGGCGCTTTTCCGGCACCAGGCAGCAAAAATGCGGTTTGGTTTCCACGGCAATCGCCAGCATCTCTTCCGTCACCGCCATTTCCAGGTTCATACGCGTGTCCAGCGTCTGGCGCAGAATGCGGACATCGCGGTCGGTAATGTGACGGCGATCTTCACGTAAATGGACGGTAATGCCATCAGCACCCGCCTGCTCGGCAATGAATGCCGCCTGAACCGGATCCGGATATTCAGTACCGCGTGCATTACGTAACGTGGCAATGTGGTCAATGTTGACGCCTAACAGTAATTCAGCCATGACAATCCTCGTGATTTTATGTTCGCTTCGGCATGAACTGCCGGAATAATTCGCGGCTCTTTAAGGGTTTACCACCAAGATACGGCTTCAGCGCTATGCGGGTAAAGCGTTTCGCCGCACGTAGCGTATCAACATCCGGAAATTCGCGTTCTGCCAGCGCCCGCAGATGGCGTCCGGTAAAGGTGCTGTTGTCAATCACAACGCTGGCGATAAAGCCTTTTTCTTCGCGATAGCGGTAGGTCATGGTGTCATCCACCGGCTCACCGCTGCCCGCACAGTGCAGGAAATCGACTCCATACCCGAGGTGGCCGAGCAGCGCCAGTTCAAAACGACGCAGCACGGGTTCCGGCGTTCCCGTAGCCCCCGCCAGTGCCTGAATGCAATGCAGATAATCGAAAAAGAGTTCAGAAAAGCGGGTTTCGTGCTCCAGCACGCGGGCGAGCAGTTCGTTGACGTACAGGCCGCTGTACAGCGTGATACCGCTCAGAGGGAGCGCCAGAGAAACCGCTTCCGCGCTACGCAGCGTTTTGACGTCGCCACGTCCGCCAAAGCGGACTAACAGGGGGGTGAAAGGTTGAAGGGCACCTTTCAGATTAGAGCGTTTAGAACGTGCGCCTTTAGCAACAAGACGCACGCGACCCGACTCTTCCGTGAAGACGTCCAGCATCAGGCTGGTTTCGCTCCAGGGGCGACTATGCAGGACAAATGCGCGCTGCCAGCCCTCCATCATACTCGTCGCCTGTTCGGAGCGCAGGTTTAGAGATCGTCGACGTAACCGAGACTGCGCAGCGCGCGTTCGTCATCGGCCCAGCCGGATTTCACTTTCACCCACAGTTCAAGATGAACCGGAGCTTCAAACATTTCCTGCATGTCTTTACGCGCTTCAATACCGATGGTCTTGATTTTGGCCCCTTTGTTGCCAATAACCATCTTCTTTTGCCCTTCGCGCTCAACGAGGATCAGCCCGTTGATGTCATAACCGCCGCGCTCGTTTGACACGAAGCGTTCGATTTCCACAGTCACGGAGTATGGAAGTTCAGCGCCAAGGAAACGCATCAGCTTTTCACGGATGATTTCAGAAGCCATAAAACGCTGTGAACGATCGGTGATGTAATCTTCCGGGAAGTGATGCTCCGCCTCCGGCAGATGCTTGCGCACGATGCCCGCGACGGTGTCGACATTCATCCCGGTTTCCGCAGAGATCGGTACGATGTCGAGGAAGTCCATCTGGCTTGCCAGGAACTGCAAATGCGGCAGCAGATCGGCTTTTTCCTGCACGTTATCTACTTTGTTGACGGCCAGAATCACCGGCGCTTTACCGTCACGCAGTTTATTGAGCACCATCTCGTCATCCGGCGTCCAGCGGGTGCCTTCCACCACAAAGATCACCAGTTCAACATCACCAATGGAGCTGCTGGCCGCTTTGTTCATCAGACGGTTAATCGCGCGTTTTTCTTCCATGTGCAGACCCGGAGTATCGACGTAAATCGCCTGCCAGGGCCCTTCGGTATGGATCCCGACAATACGGTGACGCGTGGTCTGCGCTTTACGGGAGGTGATCGAAATCTTCTGCCCGAGCAGGTTGTTCAACAGCGTGGATTTGCCAACGTTCGGACGACCGACGATGGCAATAAATCCGCAATAGGTTTTTTCGTCGCTCATTCCAGCTCCAGTTTTTTCAACGCCTGTTCGGCGGCAGCCTGTTCCGCCTTGCGACGGCTCGAACCTGTGCCAACCACCGGTTCACTCAGGCCGCTGACCTGGCAGTGGATAGTAAATTCCTGATCGTGCGCTTCACCACGCACCTGTACCACCAGATAAGACGGCAGCGGCAGATGACGACCCTGCAAATACTCCTGCAAACGCGTTTTCGGATCTTTTTGCTTATCGCCAGGACTGATTTCGTCCAGACGAGTCTGATACCAGTTGAGGATCAGCTTTTCGACGGTCTGAATGTCACTGTCAAGGAAAACCCCGCCAATCAACGCTTCGACGGTATCGGCCAGAATCGATTCGCGACGGAAGCCACCGCTTTTCAGTTCGCCAGGCCCTAAGCGCAGACATTCGCCCAGATCAAACTCGCGGGCTAATTCAGCCAGCGTATTCCCGCGCACCAGCGTCGCGCGCATACGGCTCATATCACCCTCGTCCACCCGCGGGAAACGGTGATACAGCGCATTTGCAATCACAAAACTTAAAATTGAGTCGCCAAGAAATTCTAAACGCTCGTTATGTTTGCTGCTGGCACTGCGATGGGTTAATGCCTGCTGCAACAACTCCTGATGAGTAAAAGTGTAGCCCAGCTTCCGTTGAAGCCGATTAATTACGATGGGGTTCATGCGATACCAATAAATAAATGCGTCAACAATTCAGCACACGAAACAGACCTGATATATGTAGCATCCTTCCGGCCGCGTTAAGCAGCTTATGTACGCTCATATAGGGGGACCAACGCTGTTTCGTGTGCCGTGGCGACCTGGAGGCGCCAACCTGAAACTTCGGGGGAATATTCTATACACAACGACGAGGGATGTCGTTAGCCTGGGCAGATTTATCGAAGAAATAATTCACGTTGCCGTCATAACGACGACAACGTGAACGATTCGCGGCAATTAGTGGATACCACCAATGCGGCTTAAACGAACGCCAGTCGGCCATTCGCCTTCTTGTTTGTCGAAACTCATCCAGATGGCAGTGGCTTTACCGACCAGATTCGCTTCCGGGACAAAGCCCCAGTAACGGCTGTCCGCGCTGTTATCGCGGTTGTCGCCCATCATGAAATACTGGCCCGGCGGCACAATCCAGGTCGCCAGCGGCTGCCCGGACTGCTGGTAATACATCCCCACCTGATCCTGAGCAATCGGCACGGTCAGAATACGGTGCGTCACGTCGCCCAGCGTCTCTTTACGCTCGGACAGACGAATACCGTTCTCTTTCGTTTCACTCAGCGGGATCTCAAAGAAACCACTGGTGGCTTCACCACCGTTACGACGTGCAAACGTCTGCACAAAATCGCTCGGCTGAACATCGCTATAGGTGACCGGCAGGGCGTTCTCACACGCCTGACCCGAACGGCAACCCGGCTGAATAGTCACTTCTTTCGCGACCGGATCATAGGTCACTTTATCACCAGGCAAACCGACCGCTCGCTTGATGTAATCCAGACGCGGATCTTCCGGGTATTTAAAGACCACAATATCGCCGCGTTTGGGATGACCCGTTTCGATCAGGGTTTTCTGGTAAATCGGATCTTTAATACCGTAGGCAAATTTCTCAACCAGAATAAAGTCACCGATCAACAGCGTCGGCATCATCGAACCTGATGGGATCTGGAAAGGTTCATAGATGAACGAACGCACAACCAGCACGATAGCCAGTACCGGGAAAACCGAAGCGCCAGTTTCCAGCCAGCCAGGCTTCGGCGAGACTTTTTTCAGCGTTGCCTTATCCAGTGAATCTCCGGCTGCAGCCTGTGCCGCCGCCTGACGCTCCCGACGTTTTGGTGCGAAGATAAATTTATCCACACACCATAAAATGCCCGTGACCAATGTGGCAATCACCAGGATCAGGGCAAACATATTCGCCATGCCAACTCCTTAAGGATTATTTGCTGTCTTTGCCGACATGCAGAATGGCGAGGAACGCTTCCTGAGGCAGCTCAACGTTACCGATCTGCTTCATCCGCTTCTTACCTTCTTTCTGCTTCTGCAACAGCTTTTTCTTACGGCTGATATCGCCGCCATAGCATTTTGCCAGAACGTTTTTACGCAACTGTTTCACAGTAGAACGCGCAATGATATGCGTCCCGATCGCCGCCTGGATCGCGATATCGAACTGTTGACGTGGGATCAGATCTTTCATCTTCTCCACCAGCTCACGACCACGGCTCTGCGAGTTATCACGGTGAGTGATCAGCGCCAGCGCATCGACACGTTCGTTGTTGATCAAGACATCAACACGCACCATGTCGGAGGCCTGGAAGCGTTTAAAGTTGTAATCCAGCGACGCATAACCGCGCGAGGTGGACTTCAGGCGGTCAAAGAAGTCGAGTACCACTTCAGCCATCGGGATTTCATAAGTCAGCGCCACCTGGTTACCGTGGTAAACCATGTTGGTCTGCACGCCACGCTTCTCAATACACAGGGTAATCACGTTACCGAGGTATGCCTGAGGCAACAGCATATGACATTCCGCGATCGGCTCGCGCAACTCATAGATGTTATTCAGCGGTGGCAGCTTGGACGGGCTGTCGACGTAAATCGTCTCTTTCGCGGTGGTTTCGACTTCATACACAACCGTCGGCGCGGTGGTGATCAGGTCCAGATCGTATTCACGTTCCAGACGCTCCTGAATGATCTCCATGTGTAACAGACCAAGGAAGCCACAGCGGAAGCCGAAGCCCAGCGCAGTAGAACTTTCCGGCTCATAGAACAGAGAGGCGTCGTTGAGGCTCAGCTTGCCCAGCGCGTCGCGGAAGTTCTCGTAATCATCAGAGCTGACCGGGAACAGGCCCGCATAAACCTGCGGTTTTACCTTTTTGAAGCCTGGCAGCGCTTTTTCTGCCGGGTTACGTGCCTGAGTCAGGGTATCGCCAACCGGTGCGCCGAGGATGTCTTTAATCGCGCACACCAGCCAACCTACCTCGCCGCATTTCAGCTCGGTACGATCAACCTGTTTAGGCGTGAAGATCCCCAGACGGTCAGCGTTATAGGTCTGACCGGTACTCATCACTTTGATTTTGTCGCCTTTACGCAGGGTGCCGTTTTTAATACGTACCAGCGAGACAACGCCGAGATAGTTATCGAACCAGGAGTCGATGATCAGCGCCTGTAACGGTCCATCCGGATCGCCCTGCGGCGGCGGAATATCACGCACCAGACGTTCCAGAACGTCGGTCACGCCCACGCCAGTTTTCGCCGAGCAGCGCACGGCATCAGTCGCATCAATACCAACGATGTCTTCAATCTCTTCGGCGACACGCTCGGGATCGGCGGCTGGCAGGTCAATTTTATTGAGGACCGGCACCACTTCGAGATCCATTTCCATCGCGGTGTAGCAGTTTGCCAGGGTTTGCGCTTCGACACCCTGCCCGGCATCCACCACCAGCAGTGCGCCTTCACAAGCGGCAAGCGAACGAGAAACTTCATACGAGAAGTCAACGTGGCCTGGGGTGTCGATGAAGTTAAGCTGGTATGTTTCACCATCAGCGGATTTGAAATCGAGCGTTACGCTCTGCGCTTTGATAGTAATACCGCGCTCACGCTCAAGATCCATCGAGTCGAGAACCTGCGCTTCCATTTCACGGTCAGACAGGCCACCGCAGATCTGAATAATACGGTCAGACAGCGTCGATTTACCGTGGTCGATGTGAGCAATGATCGAAAAGTTACGTATGTTCTTCATATAGTGTAATTATTGTGCCTTACGCCTGGTTGGACAGGCTTTGAGAAGTCGCTGTTCTGAGCTTAACGTCTGTTTAACTGAAACGCCGCATTCTACACTACAACGCTGAGGCGAGGAAATGTTCATAAAGTCAGGATAGCGGGAACTGGAAACGGCATCGCTTTTCTGATGTAAAACATCGTAAGAGAAGCATGATGCCCGATGGCGCAAGCTTATCGGGTCTACTGGACTTGCTGACCGTTTGTAAGTCGGATAAGGCGAAACCGCCATCCGGCAAGAATATCATGGTGCCGTTTCGGTGGAGGGCGTTTCAACGCGAATCGTACTGGATGGGAGAGCAACATTAAGAATAACGGGTTGCCAGGCTTCGCGTTCAGCCAGCTTGCGGGAATAGCCACGGGCAATCAGGAATCCGCCGACGCCGCCCAGTATCGCGCCGCTTAACGCCGCGAGATCTGAGCCAAACAGCACCTGAAACAGGGAGGCGATGAGGAATAACCCCACCAGCGGCGACAGATAAACCAGCATGGCGGAACCTAACAGACTGCCTTCGGCAATCCCCAGCTCCACTTTCTGCCCAGGTTCTAACGGCACATCGCTCGCCACCACAATGGTATGCGTGGTCTGCGGCCCGAGTTTATTCAGCACGCGGGTGCCACATCCTGAACGTGAAGCGCAGCTGCTGCAGGACGCTTTCACATCACAGCTCACCAATGCCTCACCGTTTTGCCATGACACCACGGTAGCCCACTCTTTGATCATTGCGCGGCTCCGAACTTAATGGTGTCGGCAATGCGCTTCGCTGTCTGCGGCGGCAATTCACCCACGATGGTAATTTCCGCGTTGTCGCGTACGCTGGAGCTGACCGTTCTGCGCCCGGTGCGCAGCATCTGGTCGGTGCTGGCCTGAGTTGCCCGATTGACGTTAATAGAGAAGCTAAACAGACCGTCGGAGTAGAGACGCGATTCAATCGGCATGTTGTCCATCGTTGGCAACGGTCTGCGCCCGCTGGACACTTCGCTAAACCCTTTCGGAAGCCAGGTCGGATTCCAGCTGAATTTGGCTTTTTCACCCGCCGGAACAGAGAGCAGCGGCGGCAAACTGGCTTTCGCCAGCGTCTGCATGCCGCTACCGACATCCTGATTCACGGTGAAAGCAATCACCCGGAATTGCTCTAACGTTTCGCCATCGCGATCGAGGAGATCGACCCGCATCGGCAGCTTCGTTTCCGTATCCATCCAGACAATATAGCTGTAACGCGTACCATCACGCGCGACCACGCGAATCACTTCGCACAGGCGATCGGCAATTCGGGTACGACCCACAGCAATAAAATCATAGTAGGGAGCAAGACGTTTGAAATCGGTATAGATAAGCGACGGCAGGGAGTCGACGAT
>NZ_JBFWLF010000097.1:0-14052 GCF_050252275.1 Citrobacter sp.
CGATATTGCTGGCGGCCAGTTCTCCCATGTTGCTGTACATCGCGCAGGCCGCTTCCACAATCGGCATCGCCAGTGCAGCACCGCTCCCCTCACCCAGGCGCATTCCCATGTTGAGATACGGTTCGAGCTCCAGGTGCTCCAGCGCAATCCGTGCGCCCTTTTCGGCGGAGAAATGTGATGGGATCAGATACGGTTTGATCTCCGGCGCAATCTGACAGGCGGCCAGCGCAGCGGAATAGGACAGGAAGCCATCCAGCAACACCGGTAAACCGCAGGACGCGGCGCCCAGGATAACTCCCGCCATGCCCACTAGGTCAAATCCACCGACTTTCGCCAGCACATCCACCCCATCATGCGGATTGGGCTGGTTGACGGCAATCGCCCGGCGAACCACCTCCACTTTATTGCCTACACGGGAAAGCGGCAGGTTAGCGCCAATTCCCACCACCGCTTCAGCCTCACTGCCTGTCAGGACGCTAACAATCGCCGCAGCAGGCGTGGTATTCGCCATCCCCAACTCGCCAACGCCAAACAGCGTCACGCCGCGCTGCGCCTGTTCGCGTGTGTAGCGAATGACTTCCAGCAGTAGCTCTTCCGCCTGCGTACGGCTCATCGCAGGGCCAGTGGCGATGTTTCCACACCCACGTGCGACGCGCATGTTCACTACGCCGGGGATGAGTTCAGCATCAATCCCCACGTCGATCACATGAACCTTTGCACCGGCATGAGCGGCAAGCACACAAACGCCCGTCGTGCCGCGCGTCATATTTGCCGCCTGAATGGCGGTCACCACTTTAGGCGAAACGGCAACCCCTTCATCCCAGACACCGTGATCGGCGCACATCACCAGTATCGCTTTTTCACCGACACGCGGTACACCGTGTAGACCTGGCATACCGGCCAGCTGTACCGCCAGCGCCTCCAGCCGACCCAGGCTACCAGGCGGTTTAAGCAGGCCATCAATATGCTGTTGCGCGCGTGTCATCGCGCCACGGTCTGGCGGCGGAATTTCGCGGAGTAAAGAGGTTAACGTTTGCATATGCGTTCTCATTGTGTTGGCTGACTCACAGCAGAGCCAGCAGGAATATCAACTCGCCAAGTTCTATTGCCGCACCCAGCGTATCGCCGGTTTGCCCACCCAACGTCCGTTTTAACAGTTGTCCCAGCAGGAAGACAGACACCATCGTCATGACCAGTGCCGCCACCCCCTGCATTCCAGGCAACAGAACCGCCGCCAGAATCGCGGCCAGACCAAGGGTAAAACAGGTTTGCGTCCCGGTGACATGACCGATAAACACGTTGCCTAATCCCTCTTCACGGGCGTAGCGGTGGCGATACATCAACAACACGGCTGTCCCACGCCCAACGGCACAGGCGGCTGCCAGCGCGGCCAGCACAGGAGTGCCGCGTAGCGACAGTTCACTGATCACCAGCACTTTCGCCAGCAAGACAAAAATGAGCGCCAGACCGCCGTGCGTTCCCAGTCGGCTGTCGCGCATAATTTCCAGCATACGTTCGCGGCTGCGGGCGGAGAAAACGCCATCGCAGGTATCAGCCAGACCGTCGAGGTGAAAGCCCCCGGTCATCAGCGCCAGCGCTAACACGGTAAAGAGCGCCGCCAGTGGTGCGCCGCACCAGGGCTGAAAGAGCATAAACACCAGCCCACTCAACGCGCCGAGTAGCAGGCCGATGAGCGGGAAAGTCACAATACCGCGAGAATACTGATCGAATTCCAGTCCCTGCGACCAGCGACCCGGAACGGGCAAACGCGTAATAAAAGAGAGCATTGCCCAGAACAACTTACTCATTTAATTTTGACTCCAATACCAGATACCACCAGCCAGACCTCATCCGCCGCTGCCGCCAGACGCTGATTCACACGCCCGGCGATATCCCGAAAGTGCCGCGCCAGACGGTTTTCCGGCACGATCCCCATCCCGACTTCGTTGGTCACTAACACCACCCTGGCCGGACATCGCTGACAGGCCGCGATCAGCTTCTGGATCTCCGCCTCAATCGCCGTTTCCAGCGCGGCGTAATCCCAGCTATCGGGGTCACTGTCGCCGCCCAAAGCAAACAGCAGGTTAGTGACCATGGTGGTGATGCACTCCAGTAGAATGGCTTCATCCGGCGCGTTCTCTGCGCTAATCAATTCATCAAGATGCTGCCAGCGCTCGGCGGTACGCCAGTGCGCTGGACGTCCATCACGATGATGCTGAATGCGCGCTGCCATTTCGTCATCAAAAATCTGCGATGTCGCGATGTACAGCACCTGCGGGAAATCAGCGATCAGGGCTTCGGCATGACGACTCTTACCGCTGCGGGCGCCGCCAGTGACCAGAATCATCATACTGACTCCCGATGTTGCTGCATGATGGTATAAATTTTCTCAATATCGATGTGTTGCCGCATCGCATCCGCCAGCAGATCAAACTGCTGCGATTTATATTGCGCGTATTGGAAGGTGGGATCCAGGGGAGCTAGCCCTTTACGCACGCGCAGGCCATTGACCAGCGCTCGCGTAAAATCATCACTGTCAAACAAGCCATGCAGATAAGTTCCAAACGCCCGTCCGTCGGCGGAGACGGCGCCATCCGCAACGTTTTCGCCGTGCTTCTGCAGTTGCATCACCGACTGGCAATCGCCGTTCAGCGTCGTTTCGCCCATGTGAATTTCATAACCGCGCACTGGCAACCCGGACGCCGCAGACAACCAGTCCGGCAGTGTCGACGACATCGTCGCCGTTACCTGGGTTGTGGTTTTCCGCTGGGCAAAATGCGTTACCGTATCGAGCAACCCCAGACCCGGTAGCGTTCCCAGCCCTGACTCGACCTCATCGATAATGGTCTCGCCCAACATCTGGTAGCCACCACAGATCCCGACAATGGGGATATTTTGTTGGTGCGCCTGCAACACCGCGTGGGCCATGCCGCTTTCACGTAGCCACACCAGATCGCCGAGCGTATTTTTACTGCCCGGCAGGATCACCAGGTCAACGTCCGCCAGTTCTTGCGGATGACGCACATAGCGCACGCGCACATCGGGCTGCGCGGCCAGCGCGTTAAAATCGGTGAAATTGGAGATATGCGGGATTTGCACCACGGCAATGTTGATGTCGCGTTTTTCCGTGCGCAGGTATTTCCCTTTTTGCAGCGCCACGCCATCTTCATCTTCGAGATCGACATCCAGCCACGGCATCACGCCCAGCACGGGAACGCCGGTCAGGCTTTCAATCTGCTCAATACCGGGATTAAGCAACGCCACATCACCACGAAACTTATTGATGATCACCCCTTTCACCCGCGCACGCTCATGTTCATGCAGCAGCGCCAGCGTACCGTAGATGGAGGCAAACACCCCGCCGCGATCGATATCGGCGACCAGGATCACCGGGCATTGCGCCATCTCGGCCATCCCCATATTGACGATGTCGCGGTCACGCAGGTTGATCTCCGCCGGACTGCCCGCCCCTTCCAGCACCAGTACATCAAACTCCTGCGCCAGACTGGTGTAAACGGAAAGGATCTGCTCGCGTAGACGCGGCTTGTATTCGTGATAGCTGACCGCATCCATATCGGTCGCCACCTGTCCCATCAGCACCACCTGCGCCTTGCGATCGCTGGTCGGTTTCAACAGCACCGGATTCATGCGGACATCCGGCACAATGCCCGCCGCTTCGGCCTGGAAAATCTGCGCGCGGCCCATCTCTTTCCCCTCCGGCGTGATGCCGGAGTTGAGCGCCATATTCTGCGACTTAAACGGTGCGGTCCGCCGACCATCCTGATAAAAAATGCGGCACAGTCCCGCCACCAGAACACTCTTGCCGACGTCAGACGCCGTTCCCTGCAACATAATGGCCTGCGTCATGACGCCTCCTTGATTGCGCGTTGTCGCATACAACGGAAAAATTCATCTTCGGTTTTGCACAGCGGCATACCTAGCTCTGCGTGCAGTTTCACCAGCCAGGGTTGCGTTAACCCGGCCTCTTCAATCAGTTCTGTACGGGCAAAAACCTCACCCGGCTCACCGTGCGCCAGCACTTCGCCATGACGTAAAACGTAGACGGCATTGCTGACTTCATAAATCAGATCAATATCATGGCTGGAGATCACCACGTGATTTCCCTGCGCCACAATCCGTTTGATGATGTCGATCATCTGGCTACGTCCTGAAGGATCCAGCCCCGCCGTGGGTTCATCCAGTAACAGGTATTTTGCCCGTAGCACCAGCGCACCGGCGATGGCCACCCGCTTCTTTTGTCCGTGGCTTAAGCACTGAATCGGCTGCTGGCGAAAATGTTGCGCATCTACCAGCGTCAACGCCTCGTCGACTCGTCGGGCAATTTCTCCCTCCTCCACGCCAAGATTGCGCAGGCTGAAGGCGATATCGCTGTCGATATCGGTGTAGAAAATTTGCTGATCGGGATCCTGAAACACCGTCGCGACCTGCTGACGCAGCGCCAGCAGGCCACGCTTACTGTAGTCCAGCGGTTTTCCCTGCCACAATACCGCGCCCTGTTGCGGTCGCAGTAATCCGCTCAGATTCATAAATAGGGTGGATTTCCCACAGCCGTTGGCTCCCACCAGTCCGGTGACGGCATGCTGTGAAAAATCCAGCGTCAGCCCTTTAAGTACCTGCGCATCCTGATAACGAAACCAGAGTTCGGTGGTGGCAAGCATGCTTTTCCTTACAGGTGAAAATCGCCCTGATACAATTTGATATCTAACGTCGCCGCCATTTGCTGATAGCGAATCAGCACCCGGGTAAACAAAACGCCCACCAGCATCGCCAGCGAGCGATAGCCAATCGGCAAACTACGATAGCCAAAACGCAGCGTCTGCGCGCGATGAATCGCCATCGCTTCATCTAACAGAATAAAAATAAAGCGCCAGGTCAGCAGGATCTGTTCCGTCAGCAGACGCGGTATCCGTGCCCGTTTGAGCAGTAAAATCAGCTGCGGAAACGGCAGGTTAAGCACCAGCCAGAACGTGGCGGCCAGCGCGGCCAGACTCCGCCAGAACGTCTCGTTCGCGGTGTGCAGCCCAGACGCCGTGACCCCCAGCCAGTAACTGCCAAGCGGAAAACTGACCAACAGCGTTTGTGGGTCGCGGCTGACGCTGAACAGAATCGTCACCACCCCCACCACCAGAAAACCAAACGGCAGCGCCATCCAGCGACACCAACGGCGCAGGGAGATGCGCAGCAGCCAGCAGGTCAGCCCGGCAATCAGCGCCAGCTCGATACCCTGCCCCCAGGCGGGCAGGGTAAACGCCAGAGTCATCAGCAGCAGCCAGAACAGGAACTTACGCTCTGGTGCGACGTGAAACCAGCGGCTCTGATAGCTCAGTCGATCAAGCCCGGTCATCACGGCGTTGTCTGCCTTTGGTGTAGCCCAGAATATAGAAAATCACCGCCGCGCCGAGCGAGCCTTGCAACGTAAACAACAGGCTTTCAATTTCCCCGCTCGCCGGTTCATACAGCGGCTGGAACCACGGCTCATAATGCGGAGCAACCACCTGAATCTGGCTTTCCGCTTCACCGTCCGAGCCACCGTATTCACCACCGTGATTGATAAAGAACGGCAACACGACCAAAGCAATCACCATGGCCAACAATATCAGCGTCTTTTTCATGTTAATGTCCTTGCGCGGTTATCAGTTGCCGTTTCGTCAGCTGGTCGTAGATCATCACGGTCAGCAAGCCTTCGGCGATAGCAATCGGGATCTGCGTCAGGCAGAAAATCCCCATAAACTTGACGACAGATCCTGGCGCGCCCGCTTCGGGATCCGGGAAGGCCACGCCAAGCTGTACAGATGTCACAAAGTAAGTCACCAGATCCGCCAGCATGGCGCAGAGGAAGACGCCAACATCACGACGGATCCCGGCGCGACAGGCCATCTTCCACACCATATAGCCGACAACCGGGCCAATTACCGCCATCGACATGCCGTTAGCGCCCAGGGTGGTCAAGCCACCGTGCGCCAGAAGCAGCGCCTGGAACAGCAATACGATAGCGCCGAGAACCGCCACCACGCCCGGACCAAACAGGATCACCGCCAGCCCGACGCCTGTCGGATGTGAGCAGCTACCGGTAACCGACGGGATCTTCAGTGCCGACAGCACAAAAATAAACGCCCCGCACAGCGCCAGTAGCACTTTCTGATGGCTCTCATCCATCACGATATGTCGCAGGCGCACCAGTCCGTACCACAGGCACGGTAAAAACAGCAACCACCAGGCCAGCGCCCACATCGGCGGTAAAAATCCCTCCATGATGTGCATGGCGAACGCCTGCTCCGGCACAATCATCAGCAATAGCGCCGCAGCCAGACCACTGAATGACAGCTGTTTCAGCTGTTGTTCGAGTTTCATTCTGCATACTCCCACTGTTTGTTGACCAGGATGGTCGAGAAATAAGGCAACGGCTGATCGTCGCTGACCTCGTTGAGATGCCGCCAGCACTGCTCTCCAGGGAGCGTGGCCTCGGACATCATCAGTGCACAATCCAGTAATCCGGCCTGATCCAGCAGCGCTTTAATCCGCGCAAAGCGACCATAGACCTTCATCAGTACCAGACTGTCGTGTTGACGTAGCGCCTGGGCGATCTCCGCTTCCGGTGCGGTACAGGAGATCACCGCCAGCGACTGCTGTTCCATCGCCAGCGGCGTTTTGGATCGGGCGGCAATGGCGGCAAACGACGTCACGCCAGGCACGATCTCCAGCCAGTCAGGACACCCGATGCGCTGTAGTAAAAAGACCCAGGTGCTGAACAACATGGCGTCACCCAGGGTGATAAATCCCACCTGTTTGCCTGCCTCCACTTCCTGAACCAACGCCGCGGCCACTTCATCCCAGACCGCCTCTTTTTCCGCGCTGTCTGCGCTCATGGGGAAATGGCAGCAACGAATTTCTGTGTTCGTACCGATGAACTCCCGCACGATGGAAAGCGCGAGGCTGTCGCCACCCTTACGTCCCGCCGGGGCATAGAGAATATCCAGTGAACCCAGAATACGTGAGGCGCGAACGGTAATCAGATCGGCTGCTCCCGGGCCAGTGCTCAGGGCGTACAGTTTGCCGCTCATGCCGCTTCCTCCATCGCCACGCTCAGCGCTTGTTGCAAATGCGCGACGAACATCGCCCGCACCGCCGGATTTTCGCCAAGACCGCTCAGCCACGGCGTTGCCGTGATCCCCGCCGCCGTAAACAGCGTTTTCCACGAATCATCGTCGTCCGAAGCCATATCATTGATGGCGTGATCCCCTGCCACCAGCATCAGCGGCATCAGATGGACGGCTTTGACCCCCTCTTTGCTCAGGCTCTCAATCAGAATATCGACTTCCGGATAGCTCTCCACCGCGCCGACGCGCGCCGGGAAGCCCTGCGCCATCATCATGTGGTCGAGGCAGGCATAAGCGGCAAACGCGTGATGGCTGGCGCCGTGGCCCATGAATACCACCTTCTCATTGGCGGCGGGGACAGGCATCTGCTGTTTCAGGGCGAGCATTAACTGCGCGTAATCGTCATGTCTGCTCAACAGCGGAACGCCCAGCGTCAGGCGGGCAAACAGCGGACGCAGAGTCTGCACTTCACGGACAATTTTTTCATATTCGTCGCCGTTAATGATGTGCAGCGACTGAATCGCCACATCCTGATAACCCTGATCAGCAAGCTTTTGCAGCGCCTGCAGCGGGGTATCTATCTCAATACCATCACGCTGTTTGAGCTTGCGAATAATCATTCCAGAGGTAAAGGCACGGAACAGGGTGCGGTCAGGACAGCTGGCGGCCAGATCGCGCTCGCAGGCCACAATGTTCTTCTCGCAGGTATCGTGATAGCTGGTGCCAAAGCTAACCACCAGAAGCGCTTTTTTCATTTTCTGATTCCTTAAGCAGCGGCCAGCCAGCGCGCCAAACGTTGCGCAAATGCGGCCTGACTTTCCAGTAACTCATCTCCCGTCACCAGCGGCGCCGGGCGGGTAATCACGATGCAGGGAATGCCTGCATCCAGACAGGGTTGAACCTTTTCCTGATAACCGCCCTCTGCGCCAGAAGCCTTGGTTATCACGACGTCAGCCTGACACTGACGATAAAACGCAGCGTTAAATTCAGCGCTGAACGGCCCGCACAGCGCGAACGTCTCGCCTACGCCAAAGCCCAGATCGGCGCACTGTTGAATCACCTCGGGGACAGGCAACACGCGGGCGAACAGCGTTTTTTCCGGCAACCCCGCGCGCCACAGCGCCAGATCTTTACTTCCGGTGGTCAGCAGTACGCGCTCGCCAAAACGTCGTGCAACGTCGCACGCCTCGGCAATGCTCTGTACAGTGAAGAGCAGCGGATGCGTCAGTTCACTAAGCTGTTCCGGGCGCTGGTAGCGGCTCAGCAGCACGCCAGCCCGCTCGCAGGCGCACAGAATATTGCGGCTCACCACTTCGGCATACGGGTGCGAAGCATCGATCACCCATCGCGTTCCGTTCTCCTTCAGCCAGTTCACCATTTCATCCTGCTCGAGCCGACCACAGCGCACCTGCCCCTTGATGTCGCCAGCCAGTTGTTTCCCGGTCGGCGTCGCCACCGACAGGGTGTAAGCCACATTGGCGGCATCCAGTTGCTGGCACAGCGCACGGGCATCGCTGGTGCCGCCCATGACCAGAACCTCACCAAAACTCACAGCACGTAACCTCGTGGCGTGATCATCAGACCGTCCTGCACATAAGTCGCTTTGTTACCGACGATCACCAGACTGGTCATATCCACCGGTTCAAAATCCATCTCGCCCAGCGTAGTCAGCCATTTCTCTTGCTTTTTACGCCCGGCAGATTTCACCACTCCCACCGGCGTTTGCCCGCTCTTACTGGCGGAAAGCAGTTCAAATGCGCGCGCCAGATGCCCCTCACGGCCCCGGCTGCGCGGGTTGTAGAAGCAGATGACGAAGTCCGCTTCTCCGGCGGCGATAATGCGTTTTTCGATAACCGGCCACGGTGTAAGTAAATCGCTTAAACTGATGTGACAAAAATCGTGCATCAGCGGTGCGCCGAGCAGCGACGCCGCCGCGATACTGGCAGTCATCCCCGGGATCAGGCGCACTTCAACGTCCAGTTTCTGTTTGCTGACCAGCTCCAGCACCAGCCCCGCCATACCGTAAATACCGGCGTCACCGCTGCTGATCAGCGCCACGTTGTGTCCGGCCTGCGCCAGTTCAATCGCCGCATGGCAGCGCTCGATCTCTTTGCACATGCCGGTTTTGATCACCTGCTTGTCACCGGTAAACGCTTTGACGAGGTGAGTGTAGGTTTTGTAACCCACAATAATTTCTGCCGCCTGTAGAGCCTCAACGGCTTCCATGGTCATCATGGCCTGTGAGCCGGGGCCGATTCCGATTACGGTTAACATCAGTGTGAAACTCCCAAAGTGATAGTGACGCCCTGCTCACGCAAGGTTTCGCCGGTCAATTGCCCATGACTCAGCAGCCATGCTGCCGGACCCGAGACGCTTCCAACGCCGACCGTCTGGCGAACAAACGGCGAAGCCGGAAAGTGATGTTCATGCTCACGCAGCGCGTCAGCGCTAAAGGTTTCAAACGGCACACGCCAGCAGGAGGCAAGTTGAATCAGCCCCTCTTCGTCTTTCTTGAGCGACACGCTGCCGATGGCTTTCAGCGCCAGCGGATCAAAGCGCTGCGCTTCAAGCTGACGCGCCAGCAGCGCAGCCAGTAGTGGGAACGGCGTATCGCGACGACAGCCAATGCCAGCGACCACCCGTTGTGGCACCAGTTTCCAGTGTTGAACCGGAATATCCGGCAATTCGTTACGTAACGTGACGCACACCAGCGCATCCAGTTCAGGCAATTGCTGGAGATCGGTAACGGTAATGAACCCACGGCGATCGCAGTGGCGGACGTCTTCATCCAGTTCTTCATCCCACCACAGTCCCACGCGCTGGTTGCTCACCAGCATCTGATTCACCGCTTTTACTGCGGTGCGAAAGTCGGTCATACGGGCGTTGAGCTGAAACGCGAGGGTGTCCAGTGCCGCCATCTCATTGACATCGGTGGCAGTGGTAATCACCGGATCGGCACCCAGCATGCCGGCGAGATAACGGGTCAGCGCGTTCGCGCCGCCCGCATGGCCGGAAAGCAGGCTGATCACATGCTGGCCGCGCTCGTCGATCACCACCACCGCCGGATCGCTGAACTTGTCATTCACCAGCGGGGCCAGCACGCGCACCGCGATACCGGTCGCCCCGATAAAAATCAGCGCGGAATA
The DNA here is from genome assembly GCF_050252275.1 of Citrobacter sp. NCBI lineage: Bacteria > Pseudomonadati > Pseudomonadota > Gammaproteobacteria > Enterobacterales > Enterobacteriaceae > Citrobacter > Citrobacter sp. Next base: position 10,265 of record NZ_JBFWLF010000097.1, read on the forward strand.
GTTCGAAAACGCGTCGCGCGCGGCGTGGGCGAACCCGCCGTCGAACGGTAAGAAACCGTCCTCCAGCAATTTTTCACTGGTAAAACAGGTCAGCGGTAACATCGCTGCCAGCCGTTTAGCCAGCATTACACCGCCGGGCGTCAGGCAAAACAGCGCGATTGATTCAGGCTTTACGGTATTCATGGCTAAAGTCCGCGGCATAGAGTCTGGAGTAGTGATACTCATCTCCGAGGAAATTCCCGACCAGGATGAGCGCCGTTTTGCGGATCCCGGCGTCGCGCACTTTATCGGCGATATCCGCCAGCGTGCCACGCACGGTTTGACTTTCCGGCCAGGTCGCTTTGTAGATCACGGCCACCGGTGTGGTCGCCGGGTAACCGCCCTCAATCAACCGTTCCGCAACCCGGTTGATACGCTGGACGGAGAGATAAATCGCCATTGAGGTCTGGTGGCTGGCGAACGATTCCAGTTGTTCACGTTCTGGCACCGGCGTGCGACCTTCGAGTCGCGTAATAATCAGGCTTTGCGAGACTTCCGGCACGGTGTACTCAACCCCCAGCTCCGCCGCCGCGCCGAGGAAAGCGCTGACCCCCGGCACCACCTGCCAGGGGATACCACGTTTGGTCAGCTCTTCCCCCTGTTCGCGCACCGAGCCATACAGCGACACGTCGCCGGTTTGCAGGCGCACTACCGTTTTTCCGGCCTTCACCCCCTCTTCCATCAGGGTGAGGATTTGCTCAAGGTGCAGTTCCGCACTGTCGTGGCACTCCGCGCCCTCCGGGCAATACTCCAGCAGTTCGGTGTTGATCAGCGATCCGGCGTAAATCACCACCTGCGCCTGTTGCAACAGCCGGTAACCCTTAAGCGTAATCAGCTCCCGATCACCCGGACCTGCGCCGACAAACCACACACAACGGGGATCAAATGTCTCAGACATGGCGTTCTTCCTTCTGGCAGGCGATGACAAAAACGGGATTGTTCGGTTTGAAATAGTGACCCGCGCCCAGCGTGGTCAACGACGAAATCTGCATTTGCAAACAGTCCACGTCCTGCACACCGCGCTGTTGCAAATGTGCCAGCGCGGTGTTGAGGTTTTCCTGTAGGATGAAGGTCATCACCAGGCGTCCACCAACGTGCAACTGGCGCATAGACCAGTCGATCAGTTCCGTGAGGTGTCCCCCACTGCCACCCATAAAGACGGCATCGGCTTTCTCGGTCATCATCATTGGCGCTTCACCCGGCAGAATATCGATATTCGCGCAGGCGAAATGCTGCCGGTTTTCGTCGAGTAAACGCAGCGCCGCCGGATTGCGCTCAATAGCCGTAATGTGTAGCGACGGAAACTGTAGCGCGGCTTCGATGGACACACTGCCGGTTCCGGCCCCGATATCAATCAGGTGACTGGCCCGGTGCAGTTCAAGTTTTGCGAGAGCGAGCGCACGTACCGCTTCTTTGGTCATCGGCACCTTCTCACCACGCAGGAAAAGCTCATCTTTCATCAAGGATCACCACTGCATTCATCTCATATTCGGCATGGACCTCGCTGACGCGCAGCCAGTGGATCCGTTCGTTTTCCATCGCCAGGTTTTCGCCAATCACCATCCAGCGATCGCCCTTTCCTCGTGCAACCAGTTGTGCAGCAATGTCACGCGGCCCGCACTGACCGTCAGTGACCATTGCCACCTTGTTATGCTGCGCCAGCGTATCGAAACAGACGCTGCGCCCGTGGCTACTGGTGAGCCACATGTCATTCATGTCGATTCCCGACTGCGCGCACAGATACTGCACCGCACTGATACCTGGAATGATGCGTACCTGCGCAACGCCAAAATGCGCCACCATCCGCGTACCGATGCCGTAAAACAGCGGATCGCCGGAAGCCAGAACCACCACCCGCTTATCCTGATGCGCCGCAATCCATGCCAGCAGTTCGGGAATGTTGGCGCCCAGCGCAAACTGCTCGCCGCGAAAGTCCGGGAACTGCTGCAAATGGCGCTTACCGCCGACCAGCACATCGGCCTCATCAACCGCCGCGCGCGCCGCCGGCGTCATCAGGTGCAGACCGGCTGGCCCCATCCCCACGACCGTCAGCATTGCATCTCCCGGGCGATAGCATCGACGGGGCGGTTGCTACCCAGAACCTGGTTATCAAACGAAAACATGATCGCGTCGCAGGTCGGCGGGGTTTTGGTAAAGCGCAGCATCTGCATCACGCGCTGACAGATGCGTTCAGCAAGATGGTTGTAGATGTGCTGAAAGCCGAACGCGTCGATGTGCTCCATTGCCGCTTCAGTGGTGTCGCAATCGCTTACCAGCGTCAACAGCTCCCGCGGCGCGCCGAGCAGCGCCAGATGCGCCACCAGCGTTTCCATTCGCGCATCGGCTATGTGACTGTGGGTATGGAAGATCCCGGCAGCAATTTTGATCAATTTTCCAGGATGTCCGACGAGCACGACCTGGCGAAATCCCAGCCGCACCGCCTCTTCAATCATGTAGCCGACAAAGTTGCTCATGGTGACCACCACGTTGGTATCGATGCCCATCTGTTCGCGGACGAAACGCTCACCATGATTACCCGGCACCAGAACTACCCGCTCCAGTCCGGCGGCACGTTTGATTTCCAGCTCCAGCGATAACGACCGCTTCCAGCTCTCTTCGGACATGGGGGTCACAATACCGGTGGTGCCAATAATGGAAATTCCGCCAAGAATACCGAGACGCGAGTTGTAGGTTTTTTGCGCTCGTTCTTCGCCTTCCGGGGCAAAAATTTCGATTTCCGCCCCGCGTACCGGACCTATCGCCTCACGCACGGCGGACTCAATGGTGTGGCGCGGGGTGCGATTAATTGCCGCGCTGCCGACAGGCAAACCAATGCCTTTGCGGGTGACGGTGCCGACGCCTTCGCCCCCGGACAGGACAATTTCACCGCTGTCATTCAGCGTGACGCGGGCGAAAATCAACATCCCGTGGGTGGCGTCGACATCATCGCCACCATCTTTACGGATCGCGGCAATGGCCTGCTGTCCTTCAATGTGTGGAGATTCCACGTTCAGACACAGGGTGACGCCGGAAGGTGTGACAATCGATACCTGATGGATCAGATGCTGACGCAACACCATCAGCGCGGCGACTTTTGCCGCCGCCGTGGCGCACGATCCAGTGGTATAACCTTTGCGCAGCGCTTTGCCGTTATGCCAGACGGGCGCGTCGAAAGTCTGATCGCTCATCGCGCCCCCTGCATGTAATACAGCATGGCGTTCACGATCGCCGCCGCAACGTTACTGCCGCCTTTGCGTCCGAGGGCAGCAATGGCGGGCAACTGACTGTGCGTCAGCGCCTCTTTGGATTCCGCCGCGCCGACAAATCCCACCGGCACGCCCACCACGCCGCTTACCGCTACATCTTTTTCCAACAGGCGAAACAGCGCAGTGGGCGCGTTGCCAAAGACAAACACTTTTTCGCCTTCTTCCGTCACGGCAATGTCGACAGCCGCCATTGAACGAGTGATACCCTGCGCTTTCGCTTGCGCTACCACGCGCGGATCGCTGATATAGCAGCGACACTCGCCCCCCGTCTTCGCCAGCAGGGTTTTATTGATCCCCGAAAGCGCCATGGTGGTGTCGGTATAGATAACCGTCGGGCGGCTCAGCGCCGCACAAAGTTGTTCCAGCGCATCATCCGAAAACCAGAGAATATCCAGCCAGTCGAAGTCAGCGGTGGTATGAATCACCCGTTTGATGATGGCTTCATGTAGCGGACTGGCAAACTGGTACTCCGGGCGCGTTTCA
>NZ_JBFWLF010000098.1:0-13947 GCF_050252275.1 Citrobacter sp.
GGCCATTGCCGCAATCGCAAAAGTGGAGAATATGCACCAACCACTCCTGGAGCTCAGTGCTTTTCATTTCTAAATTGCCTTCGCTGCCGCCATTATGTAGTAACAACTGATGACCTTTATCGTGTGTTCAGTTTCTACTGGCGTGTGCTGTATGAACATAACCGGGTAAGTAGACGTTGCTGGAAGCGATTCTACGCTTTTATCCCACGATTGATCGAGCGAAACGTAGTCACACCTGGTTTACAAAATCATATTTTCAGGCAAGCAGATATCGATCTTGCTCGTGAATCTGCGAGACATTCACCACATCCATTCTGGGCGTATAGCACTCCCATAACCTGGCTGGAAAAACAATGACCCTCATATCGCAGAAAAATAGCTCACTCCAGCCTCAAATACCTGACGACACAGTAATATCGCGCATATTTATCAATGGGAAATGGGTTACATTAAGCATCTATATTAACGATGAATGGATCTTCAATGATGCACCAACCAATACCTGTAAATCGCGGCGGCATATACGTTTCACTGCAATTCCCGTATCTTTTCGACCAACCCTGAAATACATATCATGGCACTGGCTGTCTCATGGCCGCCCGGGTAAAATAAAACCACGTCCTGGAACAATAATAGCGTTTATATCGGAAATTACTGGATTCCTTAACTGGTTGACTTTCCAAAATATCCACACACTTAATAAAATTACTGTTGAACATTGTCTGGCCTGGGCTCGATATCTACAGCAGTATAAACGCATTAACACTGATGAACCATTGAAACCAGCAACGCTGTCCCGCCGACTCGCAGCCGTTGAAACGTTATTTGAACTGGGACAATTTTGCCCGGACAAAATGATTCCGCATCCCTGGCCCGGAACATCATCCCACAGACTGGCAAGAATGAATGACCTCGCGATGCAAAAAACTCCATTGATGCCAGATTCTGTATTCACCACCTTATTCCAGCATGCCTGGCATCGAGTGACCCAGGCCAGTGAACTACTTCAGCATCGTGATGCCCTGCAACAGATCAGCAAAAATGTTGCACATAAAAGCCCGTCAACTCGTTCGCTTGCCCGAAGTAATTGCCTGATAACAAGAGGATGGAAATCAGGACCAAAGGCCCTGTATGAAGCTCTGACTTATCTCAGTACAGCCTGTTACATTATCATCGCAAGCCTCTCGGGGTGCAGGAATCACGAACTGGCATGGTTAAAAACAGGTGCGTGCTATAAGGTCAGACATGAAAACGGTGAGATACTTTGGTGGATGCGCTCCCGGTCAACAAAAACAGGGGAAGGACAGACGGAGTGGATGATCCCACCTGCAGCAGTAAAAGCAATCAGAGTGGCGGAAAAATTAGCACTTCCCCTTCATAAAGAGTTAGAAACTGAAATACAACGGAAAAAACTCATCAACCCATATGATCCAGAGATTCAGGAGGCTGAACGCCACCTGAAAGTACTCTTTCCGGGGAAGCATCCTCATACGGGAGTAGTACGGACATTAAATGGCGGCCAATGGAATCTACGTCTGCGTTCTTTCTGCAAATATCATGGTATTACATGGGCTATCAGTACACACCAGTTTCGGCGAAAATTCGCCAACTATGCGGCGCAAAGTCAGTTTGGTGACCTTCGTTATCTTCGCGAACATTTTAAGCACTGGTCTGTTGATATGACACTGCGATATGCAGTGAATGCTTCTCAGGAAATGACATTGCTTAGTGAGATAAAAGAGGATGTAGCAATAATAAAAACAACCCTGATTGACAAGTGGCTCCAGTCTGAAACGCCACTCGCAGGAGGCTATGGTGAGAGTCTGAAGCACTGGAGAAAAACCGATGCCTCCCACATTTTTCACAGTCATGAACATATGTTGCGATCAATTGCAGAAAGCATTGCAATACGAAGCAATGGTCATGCCTGGTGCACAGCAGATAACAGAAAATGTTCGGGTAATTTTTCGCAAAATATGTTGCGCTGTAGCGAATGTCAAAACGCTGTTATCGACTCTGCAAATCTTTCCGTATACCAGAAACTATATGAAGACCTGAAAATATTACAGCGTAGTATTAAAAACCAGTCATCTCAGAAGCGAATATCCTCTGATATAACTCATTGTAAGAGAGTGATGCTATCCTTTGGTATTAATCTCAACAATGGAGACACCGATGAACCACAAACATGAGCCAGCACATATTCGCCGTGAGAAATTCAGGAATATAATCAGGAAGCTTATGGTTTTGAAGAAACCTGTAAATATTTCTCGCGTAGCTCGGGAAGCGGGCGTTAGCACTTCATTGATTCACAACTACTATCCAGATATCGCAGATGAAATCAGGAGGATTGCAGATAATATCCCCCAGAATTCTCGGGCAACATTACGTGAAAAGTTAAAGGATGCAAATGCCAAAAACAAAGTTTTACAGAATGAGATCCAACAACTTCAGCTTCGAATATCAAAGCTGGCAACCATCAATGAAATGCTGAATTACAACTTAAAAAACAAATCTTCTCGAAATAAATAAAAAACAAACCAGTACTCAGCTAGCTAACCATTTTCCATAGGCATCAATGTCAATCATTGGCACAGTGCCACTAAATTGAAGCTGTGCAATAAGCCTGAAAAGAAAAGCAGTAGCTGGCTTATTTCCTGGTTCAAAATTGAATTTTCCACCAATGTTATTAAAGTAAAAATGCCCATGTGATGCAACACAGCCCATATCAAGTCGACCATCTGATAAATCCCCATTAAGAGCTTTGTCGAACGACGACCCCAATGCAGGACTCCAGTCACTTTCAAAAGTAAGTAACCCTCCCAAAATTGGAATGAGTGGTTTTGCTGGATATGTCCCGCCAGCATGCGGAATTGGAAGGCTGGTACGATGAAGTCTGCGAACACTTGCAACTTTTCGCTGTGCATAAGCAACAAGCTCTGCTGACGCTGATTGCTTCGCTTCAAAAACCGCATAGACACTTTCTGCTGGAACAATTATTTGATCATTAAATTTAAAAATAAATGGTGAGTACTGCCTGTCAAAAACGACCACATCAATCTGATCACTAAAATTACCCAAACTATCAACTACAAAAGCATTAGCTGCCTGGTAGCGTTTGGGAAGATATGTATCGAGCATTTCAATCCATACTCCTTCACTGGCATCCCCTTTAGCCCCTGGATGATGGAAAGCTTTACGTGCAGTTCCCAGTCGAAGTTGAATGTCTTCATGTAACGAAGCAAATAGTTGAGAAAGTGACCAATTTGACATAATAGATTCCTTTATTCAGTAATACTCATACATTGCTTAAGTATGCATGGCCCATAATAATATTTATGGGCATTTATCTTTACTATATTATTAGCGGTCAATAAATGCAGGTGTTGGTGTCATTTTATTGACTACCTGCAGTGCTGAATGGACTGACACTGCGCTATATGGATAGGCAGCAAGAATTATTGATGGAATTAGCCGCTGGGTAATATCTGAGAAAGTAAATCCCGGCGAATTCGTGTCCCTTGGACCGGTTAACCTGACTAATTCTTCTATCGCCGTAGAATTTAATCCCAACCCCGTAAGTTTTGAATGCAACAAATAGTGTCGTTGTTCATCATTTGGCCTGGAAAAAGTTAAAACCTCAGCAGCACGACGCTGGACGGCCGGATCGAGAGCCTTCAACCGGTTAGTACACATAAGAACTGCCGCTGGTAGTTTCTGATTGGCGATCCGGTCTATTCCACGAATAAAAGCGTTTACACCAGCACGATCCTCATGGTGCATCTGAGCATTTTCCCGGGATTGAGCCAATGCATCAGCTTCATCAATCAACAGCAAAACTGCACCACGAGCTTTTCCATTCGTGTTTTTTAATTTATCTGCGGCTTCAATGGTGTAATCAAATGCAGCTGAAACCAGCTGAGTCATTTCGCCAACTCTACCCTGCCCTCGGGTAGCAAGGCTCAAAGGATATAACGTAATATCAATATCTTCCTGCCGGGCAACAGCATCACCAATGGTTTCCGCCAGCTCTGTTTTACCTGAGCCCACGTCCCCAGCCAATACAACTAAAGGTGGCCGCCTGAGTACTGTATCAACAGCCGCACGAGCATCTGGATGATATTTTTTGGCCCATTCCTGAATCCCATAAGGGTTTACAAGCAAACCTAATATTTTGGATAATCGCTCTTTGTGCTCATCAAGACCAACTAAACGAGCCAGACGCTCCTGAGGCTCAAAGTCAGGGAAGTTAATACGCCGCTCAAACAATTCATCAAGTGATGGTTTTACGTTCATACATAATTCCTTACGCTAGTGCGAGTGAGGGAGCGACCACCGGCCGAATAAGTCTTATCATTTTCGAGGTAGCCATTAATCCCTGGAGACTGGGCACCAACCCGTTTGAATGGTAGATCTTTCAAAGCAGTATCTTTTTCCGATTGAGTAGCATTCAGATATTTCGAGCTATAAGTCATAAAACTGTAGAAGGATGCACCCGATACATCTTTTCCTGGGCGGATTTTTCCAGGATCGTCATCTGTTCCTGAACCAAGCAAGTCGCCTGCGGTATATCGAAGGGTCGGCTCGATCCAGTTATTATTTTTCTGAAAACCATAAGAGACCTCCCCCAAATATCCAGCCTTAAGAAACACAACCAATTCTTCTTCGTATGCTTCAATGTCAGCATCACTGGGGTAACCATAAAAACGCTGCATCCGCCGCAAGTCAGTTGCAACTTTAGCAGCCATGTGACGAGCGTGGGTTACGCTGAAAGTTTGTGTCTCTGCTACTGTATAACTATAAGAAGACATAATGATTTCACCCCTGGAATGAAGAACCGAAAACTTTCTGCCAATAGGTTACGGTTAATTGCTTGGTTGGTGCATAGAATGCAGCATCAATAGCGTCACCGGCATCCATTGCGGCGTCAATGATGGCGTCCACATTAGACTGCGTATATAAACGAGCAACATTATTAACAGGATTAACGGGATCAATAATCTGCACTAAGTCTGACAACTTGCCTATTTTTGACGCAGGATAATTATCCTCGAAGACAATGCGTTCACGTAATTCAGTGCTCACCAGATAGGTAAAAAATGCCTGTAAAGCTTCCGGATAATTCGAGAAATCCACACCATTATCCAGTAATTTTGCAAGAATCAATTCAATCATGAACGATTTAAAGCGAAAATTCGGTCGCTCTTGCTTCATCAAACGAGCCCAATATTTCGCTAAACGGACAACCTGAGCAAAATGCTTCGGGGCAGCACGCTTGCGGGCTTTAATGAAATCAAGGTGCAGAGGAATACTGGTTTCAAGGAACGAGCCATCTTCCTGGCTTATCAAATGACCTCGCCAGTCAGGTAATCCCGAATACAATACAGGGACAATATCGACATCTAAGCCAGAGCCCCGGAAGGAAACCGTTACAGAGTATGTCTGGGGTTTAACCTGATCAGGACTAAAGTTAGGAAATGCTTTACGCAATCTATCAGCAAGATAGTCAAGTAACTCACGTAAATCCTGTGGTGCATCAGAGCCGCTGATATACACAGCCACATCAATATCGTTTAACGAGCGAAGAGCAGTCCCTTTAGCCAGACTACCTGATGGAATCATTCGCTTTAATGAAAAGTCAGGATGATCGGAAAGATACCCTTCCAGTTTGTTCTGTAATCGCTTGGCCTGTTCCCTGAATTCATCAGCCTTTACTTTTGGAAGATTTACCTTATCCTCGGCAAATCGCGCTATAGTTTTATGGTCGACATGTTCTGTTGACATCTCATCCTCACTAGAAGTCTTCACTCTATCCAAGCCGGACGACATGTCATGTTCATTTTCGTCGGCCACAAAGTTCGGTATAGCGAACTTTTTATAAGAATGAGTGCATTTTTCATACTTGTCAAACTTTTTGTTCGGAATAGTGGTACAATGATGAAAGAGATAAATGAGGAGATGTAACAATGGCAACCCGTCTTGGCGAAAAACTTCGCGATTTGCGTAAACAGCGTGGATTAACACTGGAAAAACTCGCTGACATGGCTGGACTGAGTAAAAGCTATCTATGGGAACTGGAAAATCGCGAGTCTCAACGTCCTTCGGCAGAAAAGCTCACTGCCCTGGCAGATGCACTGGGAGTTGGGACTAGTTTCTTTTTAGAAGATGATCTTCGAGAACCGGAAGAAAGACATCTTGATGATGCTTTCTTTCGAGGCTATAAAAACCTTGAACCTGAGGCTAAAGCACAGTTAAGAAAAATATTGGACACCTTTAAAAAGGACTTTTAGTTATGCCAGAAAAAGAGATATGGACGCCTCAAAAAGCAGCTATTCGGCTAACAAAAATTTGCGATACTTTCAGTGAGATTCACGGCACTGAACGATTTCCTGTTAACGTTGGTGAGTTGTCTCTGGGGGCAGCAGAGTTATTCCAATGGGCAGACCCTATAGTAAAAATAGAACCCGTTGACATCAAAGGATTTGATGGTGCATTAATTGCCAATGAAGCCCGCAGTCGTTGGATGCTACTTTATAATAACGGCTTAACGTCCCCGGGGAGAATTCGATTCACTCAGGCACATGAACTGGGACATTACATACTTCATCGTCTAAATCGTGATGAGTTCAGATGTAGCAGTGATGATATGCTATCCTGGGAAGATAAAAATATTGAATCAGAAGCAGATTTATTTGCTTCTTACTTACTGATGCCATTCAATGATTTCCGGAAACAGCTGACGCCAGACATTGATATTGAAGTATTACGTCAGTATGCGATCCGTTATGGGGTATCGCTGACAGCAGCTACATTGAAATGGCTTGAATGTACTGAAGAAAATGCCCTATTCATTTTATCTCGTGACGGGTACATGAAATGGGCCTTTTCCAGCCCCGCGGCTCGCCGTAACGGAGCCTTCTTTCGCACACAACGCAATGTTGTATGTATTCCAGAAGGATCGCTTGCTGCAAACCAGAACATTTCAATGGAAAGAGCAGGAATGAAGATCCCTGCATCAATTTGGTTCCCTCATGCAGATAAAGACGCTTCAGTTCGTGAAATGAAAATACAATCAGAGCAATATGAATATGTCATCACCCTTCTAATCCTTTCCCGAAAAACAACTGTATGGCCTCCCTTTCATGGGGAAGATGCGTAAAGGTCTCTTTCATATAAAGTGGCATGCACGTTTAGCAAGAAAAATAATTAGTTGAAATCGTCAGTATAACTCATTGATATTAATAAATTTAAAAAGACATAACAGTTAACATGGGCCCATAAGGCGTGAAAAACTGACCACGATATTTATCACCCAGTTCAAGCTGCATGAAAACCTGTCCAAGAAAATCCCCCGGTGAATCATCCAGCCCATTGACAACATGGGCCAGCAATTCTGCCATACGGACTACATCCTTCTTTTCATAACGTGCAACTATGCGCAGATATTTCTGCTCCCGCTTTTCGCAGAAACTGAGGGCATTCTGAAGAGCAATAACGCTGCAACTGATGAAGTCTTCAAAAACCTGATGTCGATGGTGATAACGAGCAGTCTGGTTGAAAAGCGAAATGAACGCCTTTTCATGGTTTATTAGATTTTTCATGCATGTCTCCTTTAACGGGAAACACGCCCCTGACAGGGAAACAGTGTTTCCCGTCAGGGTGAAAAAAAGCCACAACAAGTGTTGTGGCCAGTATGTTGAACCGGTTAGCCTGGGTTATCCTGGTTTAGTGTCAGGCCCGAATGCTCCCGTATTGTGCCGCTGGCGCCGCATATGGCGTTACCGCTGTGGTTTCCGTAGAGACAAGGTACATTCTTGCTGTTTCACCGTTGCTCAGTTGCTGCATTTCTTCCGGCCAGGGGCCACTGTCAACGTGATCACCGCGGTCAAAACAGTTATATCCGGAAAAACCTTCATCCACTGATTTCCAGTAATGACGGATCTCACAGTCAAACAGCTCTGACATCTCACCCATAACCTCTCCAGATGGCGGGTACCAGGGGGTATCGAACGTCAGTAATATCGTGCCCAGTGATTCACGGCTCCAGTTGGCTTTATGACCAGCCGGGAACTCCACACCATACAGCTGCGTGTAAAGATCTGCAGTTGTGTTAAGCCCCCGGAACAAACCACTGTTACCGTTCAACTCAGTTGCAAGACGTGACGGCATTATCATCAGCATATCGCAGGGACAACTCGCGGCCGGCATTATACTGAGCCATTCCCAACGCTCCTGCGGATCGAACTGTTCCCCGAAGCTGGCAACACCAAACCAGTCAGCATAGTGAACAGCCATCAACTGGGACATTATCTGGCGCGATGAAACTGGAATACTCTCCCATTTAAGTGTTTCCAGGCCGGACTGAACCCAGATCTTCTCCATACGTGCAATTGTAGCGCTGTCGAGCCACGCATCCTTTTCCATTAATTCCAGGAAATGCTGGAACGCCTGGTTTGCCGAAGTAGAAGCCCCCGTACCAGCGGCCGTAAGCATCGGATAAGCAGTAAACTCTGTCGCTTTTGTTGGCTTAAGTATCCCGGCACATCCAGCAAGAAACAGCTTTATGGCCTGCCGTATGGCATGTCGATAACGCGGAGTTTCAGTGCCGGCAATCCAGGACTGCATCACGTCAATACAAACAGATTTCGCAGTGATTTCCAGACGGTTTTTGCACCATGAAAACATAGTTATTACTCCTCTTTAGTTTAGACAGAGGGCATCTCCCTGAGGAGATACCCTCAGGGGATGCTGATGGCCAGGGCCATCAAGTTTATTGTTAAGCAGCCTTGTTCTGTTCCGGTTGTCGGTTCAGTGGCTGCAGTAAAAATTCCGACGCTTCCCGGGCAAACCGGCAGGCGCGGAAAAAGGCTTTTTTATCGTCACGAAGTACCTTCAGCCAACTGGCCAGATAGCTTTCATGCTGAACATCACCGTAAATACCCAGCTCTGCACAAAGAAAAGCACTGCCGGTTTCGGCAATAAGCTCCTCAAAGGCGTAAACCGGATCACCGAATTTTCGCGAAGAAGATGTTATCCCTTCACGGCTAAGGCGGCGGCTGTGGCCGGTTGCATGAACCAGTTCATGCAGTAGTGTGGACCAATAATCAGCTTCAGAATTAAACTGCGAAGTCGTAGGCATCACAATTCGATCGGTTGATGGCTGATAATACGCCCGGTTTTGTCGGTACGATGTGCAAACCACACCGGTTGCATTCAGTACTGACAGTACCTGCTCCTGTTGTTGTTCACTGAGTATGGAATGCCGCTCCTCTTCTGCCTCTGTTGGCGGCATGCCGGCAACAGCATCCGGCAGTCCATCACACTGGGCGACATTGAAAAGTTGCAGCGGCTTCAGCATTGCAAGCGACTCCATGACGGGATTACCGTCTTTATCGAACAGCTTGTTATCGTTGCCATCCGTCGCCTGTTTCTCAAACGGTTTGTAGATGATGGCCATCGAGCTGGTTTCACCCTTACGCACCTGTCCACCCACGGCTTTCGCCTGCTGGTATGTCAGCCATCGATCGGATGAAAATCCCCGCTCTTCAGCAGACATCCACAGCAAGGGTATATTCACTCCGCTGTAATGGCGGCCGGTTGTGGCATTCACCGGTAACGCGCTGCCATGTACGTTCTGTGCAGAACGCCACGGCCGGCGCCACGGTGGAACCCCTTTTTCCAGGGCGGCAATGATTTTGTCGGTGACCTGCTGGTAAAGATCGGCTTTCTGAGCCGGTGCGGCCTTACGGCCGCGAATGGATTTGTTCATAAGGATGCAACCTGTAAAAAAGGGCGCATCCTCCCCGGGGCGGAAGAATGCGCCACCGGAAGTGGAAAAAAGTCAGAGATAGTCAGTAATACAACCTAGCGGCGGGTTCCCGCGTAACGGAAAGAGCCATCAGACATCACCTCGCTGACGCTGCTGCGTACGCTGCGAACCGCACTCTCAAACATCGTGCGATCAGCCGGTTTTGCCCGTTTACAGTCGAGACGGATTACCCTGTCAAGCACAGACAGCGCCTGTGAGCGCCAGCTCAGACGTTCCGCATTCCCTACACAGGCAGGTAAATGCCGGAGAGACTGATCGTAGAGCCAGCGAATATTGCTGCGATATTCCTCCACCAGGACATACACCTTTTCTGGCGGACGGGTCTCCTTACGAATTGTCATACCAGTCCCCAGTGGACCGGCCGATGGCATCATAAAAAGATCGTGGTGTTCGTTCAGAACGGCGTCGAATTTGCTCTGCTCCATAAAGGTCTGAAAAGCGTATTCCTTCTCGGGAATTAACAGGTCTGCATTTTCCGACCAGTTTGCATCTTTCGAGGGATTACAACCTTCCGCCCATGCCCTGAGCCATTCGCCGGGGTTTCGGTCATCCGGAACCCGGATGTATATACCAAGGTTCTTTTCAAGCAGCAGTGGCCTTTGCATACCGCCCTGCTGTGATAAAAGAGGGCGTAATTCGGTTGAGGTAAAGCGAATCATCAGGACTCCTTAAATTAATAAGGAGGAGACCTCCCCTGGAGGGAAGGTCCCTCCGGGAAGTGTTAATCAGTCAGAACTGATTCAGTCGAAACGGTAACGCAGCCAGGCCATCTGCTGCGCCATCTGCCGTCCCGCCCGTAAAGCCTTACGTGCGGAGGCAAACTGACCGGCGCTGGCCAGTTGCTGATACTGCCAGTCACGCGAACTGTAGCCCGTTCTGCGTGAAATGATGGCGGTAAAACCCCCTTCAGACTGAACGACCTCGGCGCGGAAACTGCTGTGACCGCTACGGTTGGTGAACCATTCGGCCTGCTGCTGCCGCATTGCTTCTGAAATGCGGCTGAGGACGCGCGTGGTATGGGTGATAAACAACAGTATTATACTGCTCATGGTTTTCTCCTTAGTTAATGCGGAGAAAACCATCACCGCAGATGCAGGGAGGTTGTCCCCGCATGGGTTGGTACATCAGTTATAAGCTGGCTTCATTCAGAAAACACAACCACCTCCGTATGGAGAAAGTCCCCATAGGGTTCAGTGCTTCACGTCAGAAATCAGCATCGCTGCGTTCCATAGACAGAAAGGCCTCTTCGTCTTTGACTGCGCTTTTGTAGAAATATGTCCAGGCTTCTTTATCAATACCTTCTGCCATGCGGCAGAGGTCGTTAAAGAATGCCTCCCATGATCCCGGTATAAGTTTTCGAACATACAGTTCAGCCAGTTCCCGGGCAACAGAAGCCATATCCCAGACGTAATACGGAAAGCCGTCTTCATCTGTCCCGGTATTTAGGTCAAGGCGGCGAAGCGCTGCGATACTCAGCAGGTCGCCTTCCGCTTTAGCCAGTGCAACTTTGTGAGCATTACGCTCGCTGGCACGGATGTGAAAATCTTCGGTGAGAATTAACTCGTTCATAAAGGATTCCTTAAAGAGTTGTGGAATCCTGTCCCTGACCGGGACAGAAGTCCCGTTAGGGTGAGAAAATCTTCGACTAATAAGGCCGTCAGGCGATGTCTGAGAAATGGGCGCTCTGATAAAACATTTCGCGCAATTGCTCTGTAGCTTCGTCCAGCTCTTTTTCCTCGCGAGACCTGGTTACGCCCTGAAGAAAAGCTGTACTCCAGTGAAAACTGTGAACATCTGTCCCCAGAAGCGTAAGCTCGCTCACTGCTTCTTCGACAAAGGTATGTTTTATGAAGCCATGCTCAGTTGCAAAACCAACTGTATGCGCGACATGTCTGAGAAAAGTCAGGTAATCAGGAAGGCCGTCAGCAGGAACCTGAGGATCTGCGTCGACCATGAGTTTGTTATCCAGACGAATGTTAAGCTGAGTTTTTACGTAATCCACAATGATTTTTGCAGAAGCGGGTGAGTCACAACTCAGTAACGCGAGCGGATTGATCATTCTGGTGTAATGCATGGGTACGATTCCTTATGAAAAAAGGGAACCGTCCCAAAGGGAAAGTATCCCTCAGGGTGAGAATCAGGCCAAAAATGCCGGATGAGTAAATCAGGTGTTTGGTAGTGTGAAGTGAAGTAGAAAAGGACCTTAACCTGTAATCAGGTTCCTGTTTGCAAAGGTTAAACAGGTTTGAACCGCCCGAAAGCGCCATCTCTCAGGTTATGATGGCATTGGCATGTGATTACCCGAAGGCGCCTGTCTCAAATCACTCAGGCATTGGCAGTTGTCAGAGACAACGTTAGCAAATTAAGCGTACACAATTCCCGCACCTCAGGCAATAGTGTCAACGCAAAGATCTTTCCACATTATGGTTTGAACCAGGACGATGAAGCCCTTAACGGGAAAGTCACTACTGCTGAGAATATCCTGAGAAAATGTGTCATGTTTAAATTGACCAGAAAAAAGGATCATGTTTTTACATTTCATGAGCGTTTTCTTTTTCTCTCAGTGATTTCCTGAAAGTTTCAGACAGTGCGCCACGGATGAAATACAGACAGGCATCAGTACGGGTAAATTTGTCTCCGTAATGCGCATGAGCCTCCTGTGAACAAGCCACCTCGTAATGCCCCCTATCGATAATACGTAAAATCCTTTCCTTCCATCCCAAAAACACACGACCAATAACCAAATCCTCACCAGAAACAAAAATGCTTTTACTCATTACCCTCTACCTTATTATAAACACGAGCCACGTAATGTCCCCTGCCATCGCCATGTCCCAAATCCATTGATGCCAGAGCCTGTGCCTCTTCTTTAGTGAAACCTCTTTTCATATGATAATTCATGACATCAACAGAGTAGGCATAGCGTAAACTATGAGGCGCATATTTTCCTGTTAATCCGGACTCACGGACAACATTGCGATAACGTTCAATAGCCGTATGTAATGATGGCTTATCAATCAACTTTCCATTATTTTCATTCAAGTGTTTAAGGGACGCATTGATTGCAGCCAGAGTTGATTCACGATCTAATACCGTTGTATCTCTTGGTCGTCCTCCTTTTGTCCCAAATACAACACGTATTTTTTCGTCACCATTGAGTAAAGCTTTTTTCCATGTACGCAACGATTTAGCAGACTGTACTGTTTCTTCTGTTCTTAACCCGAGTAATCTGGATAATCTCATTGCACATGCAACGCCATCATCCTTTTGCTCTACACTCGTCAATACCTGCCGAAAATAAGCATCGGGAATAGCAACCTTAGTTCCATCCCGGCTCGTTTCCGAAATACCCAGAGCCTGATTGCTCAGTTTTTCATGAGAAGGATTTGCCATGAATGTTTTTCCCGCAACACGTAACAAAGCCCGGATAGCTGCCATTTCGTTCTGAAGTGTGCGTCTGGAAATATCTTCGGAAAGGCGGCTCTTCATATACAACTCGATATGCCCCGTCTTGATATTTTTAATATCTCTGATTTGAACATTAAGTTTTAATAAACGTTCGGCAAACCTGTCCGCAATTTTCATTCGGTCAGAAACGGTTTTAAAACTTCCCCCTGCCTGCCTCGCAAGTGTTTTAAGATTTTTATTCAGTTTTGCCATAAACAACCCTCCATTTAAACAGGTGTCAGTGCTTTTCCGTCTGCGTGAACGGAAAAGCACTGACACCGGCTGCGCCACAGCTACAGACGATGAATTTCACCCCGACGGCACGGGTTATGGTTGCGCTTCCTGCGTCTCGACAGATATCTGTGCATCGGGGCGGCGAAATGTTGAGTTATTGCGAAGCTCCCCAGGTCTCTGACCTGTTCGCGGTTTGCACCGGGCTGAAATTAATCAGTCTGCTTCCACACACCAGTATGTTGACTGGTGTCGCCATCGATATCGTGTCGATTTTCTCCTTTCAGAATGAAGTCCTTACCCGTTTTTACGGAAAAGACGTTTGGTTGATAAATGAACAAGCAGTGAATGAAGTACGTTTTTAAGGCCCTTAAAACCTTTAAGTACGTGTTGGTCAGTTGGTAAGAAAGTTGTCGAAATGGCAGTGCGTCAGCTCTGCC
>NZ_JBFWLF010000099.1:0-13916 GCF_050252275.1 Citrobacter sp.
GTTCTCGACTGTTATGCGCCGTCAGATTGTCGACAGTGAGCGTATGGAGGTTATTGTCGCCTTTCCAGCTCGCGCCCCCCTGTTTCAGCCAGACATCGCCACCGGCGATCTCACCTTTGCTGATGGTCATCCAACCTTCGAGGCTAAAGCGCGCGGTCTCCAGCGCCACGTTATCCTGCATCCATTTTCCCAGCCACGGCTTCACGTCGATATCGTCGGCCTGCAACCAGACCCGACCATTATTCAGCAACCCTTCATCATCACGCAGATCCATGCGCACCTGCATGACGCCGTGCTGACCGGTCAGACTGGAGAGGCTGACTTGTCCTTCCGCGCGGTGGCGGTTTTTACCATTAACCCAGGTCAGTTGCGGAATCGCCAGTTCGGCGCGCTGACCGGAGAGCGTCAGAAAGCTGATTTGACTGTCGCGGAGATCGAAGTGATCGAACTGGCGCAGGAAAAGATCGTTGATTCGGCTGGCTTCCAGACCGTCACCGCTTTCGCTGCGTTCAATCGGCGTGTTGGTACGGAAATTCAGTTGCCAGAAGGTGAGATCGCGAAATTGCCAGCGCATGTGCAGCAAACTTTGCCAGACATCCAGCGCCAGGGTAACGCGTTTTACCGAAAATTCGCCGCCGTCTTTCAGTTCCGCGCGGATATCACGTGCTTCGAGAGTGGGACCAAAATTTTGCCAGTTGGCGGAGATCTGGCTGGCCTTGACCGGCAGCCCCGTCGCAGACTCAATTTTGCTGAGGATCGTCGGACGCCAACTGTCGAGATGCGGTAATGCCAGGCGCAAACCACTGACCAACAGCGCTACGACAACGACGAGCGCGGCTCCAGTGAGCAATAATATCCCCGGCAATCGCCTCACGCGTCTCTCCTTGTCTGCCTGAAAATGCGCCGCCCGTCACGCGGCACCGTATCGGTTTACATCATTACGACGTCAAACTGCTCCTGGTTATAGAGCGGTTCAATTTGTACTTTCACCTGTTTGCCGACAAAAATCTCAACTTCCGCCAGCGCGTGCGACTCTTCCCCTTTCAGGGTTTCCGCCACTGCCGGAGAAGCATAGACCAGGAAGCGGTCGGAGTCGTAGGCGTGGTGCACGCGAACGATCTCACGCATGATCTCATAGCAGACAGTTTCCACCGTCTTCACCGTGCCGCGTCCGTGACAGGTCGGACATTCGTTGCACAGCACATGCTCCACACTCTCACGCGTGCGCTTGCGCGTCATCTCCACCAGACCCAACTGCGAAAAACCGTTAATGCTGGTTTTCACCCGATCTTTACTCAGTGCCTGCTCAAGCGAATGCAGAACCCGGCGACGGTGATCCTCATTATTCATGTCGATAAAATCGATAATAATGATACCGCCGAGATTACGCAGTCGCAGCTGACGGGCAATCGCCTGGGTCGCTTCAATATTAGTGTTGAAGATGGTGTCATCAAGATTACGATGGCCGACAAACGCGCCGGTATTGATATCGACGGTGGTCATCGCTTCAGTTTGATCGATAATCAGATAGCCGCCGGATTTCAGTTCCACTTTGCGCTCCAGCGCTCGCTGGATTTCATTCTCAACGTCAAAGAGATCGAAAATCGGCTGGCGTCCGCTGTAATGCTCCAGTTTGCTGGTCATTTCCGGGATGTATTCCGCAGTAAACTCCAGCAGGGCTTCATAGGTCAGACGGGAATCCACGCGAATGCGGTCTAACTGTGCGTCAGCAAAATCACGCAGTACACGCTGCGCCAGCGCCAGCTCGCCATACATCTGGTAACGCGTCTGCGGGCGCTTTTTGCGCTCCATTACTTTGGTCCAGACGCGCTTGAGGTACGCGGCGTCTGACGCCAGATCGTCTTCACAAACGCCTTCCGCCGCAGTGCGGATGATAAATCCCCCCTGCTCGTCACAGTACTCAGCGACCACTTTCTTCAGGCGCTCACGCTCGGCTTCACTTTCGATACGCTGAGACACACCCACGTGCGAGGCGCCGGGCATAAAGACCAGATAACGAGACGGTAAAGTGATGTCGGTGGTCAGACGCGCACCTTTGGTGCCCAACGGATCTTTCACCACCTGCACCATCAGATCTTGCCCCTGACGCACCAGCTCCGAAATATCGCGAACAGTAAACTGCTTCTGCTCTTCACCCGCCACGCATTCGGTGTGCGGCATAATGTCGGAAGCGTGAAGAAACGCGGCTTTATCCAGCCCAATATCTACAAAAGCCGCCTGCATACCCGGAAGTACGCGACTGACCCGACCTTTGTAGATATTGCCTACGATCCCGCGTCGCGCTTCGCGCTCAATATGAATTTCTTGCAGAATACCGCCATCAATGTACGCCACGCGTGTTTCCGATGGCGTTACGTTTACCAACAATTCAGCCGTCATGTGTATCCCTTTTCTCACGCAGTGAGTTAAAATTGCTCAGCAACTCATACGTTTCAACCAGCGGTAAGCCGACTACGGCGTGATAGCTGCCATTTATCTTCCTGACAAAACAGCCACCCTGCCCCTGAATACCGTATGCACCTGCTTTATCCATCGGTTCACCGCTGGCGATATAGTCAGCGATATCCGCATCCGTCAACGCTCTGAACGTCACCTCGGTTATCACCAGGCAGTCAAGCACATACTGGCTATCCGCCAGCGCAACGGCCGTCATCACCTGATGCGTTTGCCCGGACAATTTGCGCAACATCAGCGCCGCATGGTGTACGTCACGTGGCTTCTCTAACACTTCCCCATTGAGGATAACGATGGTATCCGCCCCCAGAACAGGGAGATCGCGCGGCGTCTGCGCCACGCCGGCCTGGGCTTTTTCTCGCGCCAGACGCGACACATATTGCTGTGCGCTTTCCCCCTCGCCACGCGTTTCTTCGATTCCCGTAACTATACGTTCGAAAGAAACGCCTAACTGCGTGAGCAGTTCCTGACGACGCGGCGAACCGGAAGCTAAGTATAGAGATGTCATAGAAACCTTTATTGCACTGCAAATTGCTGGCGGACTTTACGCATCAGCAAGAAAAGCCACGGCCAGAGCACTCCGTTGACTACACTACTCCAGAACACTTCAGGTCTGAAAGAGACGTTGATCACTAAAAACTCTGACCAGAAAACAATAATATCCACCACCAGCGAAAGCAACATCACCACCAGTGCCTGCTGCCAGAGCGCCAGATTGCGAAAGAGCTGAAATTTCAGCGCAACCAGGTAAGCGATGATGCTCATCGACAATGCCCGCACGCCAAGCGTGGAACCACTAATGAGATCCAGTATGGCACCCATCACGAAACCTGTGCCCACATTGACGCGATGCGGCAGGGCGAGGATCCAGTAGAGTAAAATAAGCAGCACCCAGTTTGGCCGAAAGACAATGATCTCATCCGGCCAGGGCATCACTTGCAATAACAGAGCGATAAAGAACGAGAGCCAGATAACCCAGCGACCCTGGCTACGATAGCTTGCCACTACTGGCCTCCCGGCGCACGCGCTGGAGGCGGCGTCGCACCCGCTGGCGGAGCGGCAGGTGATGACGTGATACCGGTTGCTGGCGCAGGCACGGGCGACGGCGGCCCCATCATGTCCGGAGACGGCAACACTTGCGGCATCATCTGCATCAGACGTTCATTCGCCACGCGATGCACATCTTCCGGCGTCATCGGGTTGGCACCGTTACGGTCGGCCCCCCACAGCAACAGCAGATAACGCAGACGCTGTAAGCCCGCAGTAGGACGCGCCTGAATCACGGTGTAAGCACGTTGAGTATCCAGCTTAACGGAAGAGACCACGCCAACCGGATAGCCTTCCGGGAAACGACCGCCCAGACCAGACGTAACCAGCACATCGCCAACGCGAATATCGGTATTGGCTGGCAGGTGTTCGAGTTGCAGATCGTCGGTGCAGCCGTTACCGGCCGCGATCACCCGGATGTCGTTGCGCAACACCTGAATGGGTAAGGCATGCGTGGCATCACAAATCAGCAGGACGCGGCTGGTCAGCTTCGCCACCGCGACGACCTGACCGACAACACCTTTGTCGCTGATTACCGGTTGGCCTTCGTAAACGCCGTTCACGCTGCCTTTGTCGATAACCACCTGGTCGCTGTAGGGATCGTTAACCGTGGAGATGACCTGCGTCACCATCTTTTGTTCATCCTGACGCAGCGGCGAACCCAGCAGCTCGCGCAGGCGCGCGTTCTCCTGTTTGTACTGCCCCAGCATCAACAGTTCACTGTTTTTCAGCAGCAGTTCCTGGCGCAGCGCCCGGTTTTCAAGCTCAAGCTGGTCGCGTGAGGCGAGCGTTTGCGAGACGCCATCAAGCAGTTCACGGGGACCATTGGAAATAAAGTAGAAAGGACTGACGGCGGTATCCATGTAGGTACGGATCTGACTGAACGTACCCAGGCGGCTGTCGGCAATAATAACGCCGAGCGCCACCAACACCGCCAGAATAAGGCGAATCTGTAGCGAGGGGCCACGGCTAAAAATTGGCTTCATAAGT
Organism: Citrobacter sp.; assembly: GCF_050252275.1. NCBI lineage: Bacteria > Pseudomonadati > Pseudomonadota > Gammaproteobacteria > Enterobacterales > Enterobacteriaceae > Citrobacter > Citrobacter sp. The sequence goes on from NZ_JBFWLF010000099.1 coordinate 4,513, forward strand.
TTGCGTATTCTCGTATCAGAGTCGGCAGGACAGCATAATGCTCTCCTGCCGGCACCCGATTACTCTTCGCTGAACAGGTCGCCGCCGTGCATGTCGATCATTTCCAGCGCTTTGCCGCCGCCACGCGCCACACAGGTCAGCGGGTCTTCAGCGACAACAACTGGAATACCGGTTTCTTCCATTAACAGACGATCAAGGTTACGCAACAGCGCGCCACCGCCAGTGAGCACCATTCCGCGCTCGGAGATATCAGACGCCAGTTCCGGCGGGCACTGTTCCAGTGCAACCATCACCGCGCTAACGATACCGGTCAGCGGCTCCTGCAGGGCTTCCAGAATCTCGTTAGAGTTCAGGGTGAAGCCGCGAGGAACACCTTCTGCCAGGTTACGACCGCGCACTTCGATTTCGCGCACTTCGTCGCCCGGATAGGCAGAACCAATTTCATGCTTGATACGCTCTGCGGTGGCTTCACCGATCAGAGAACCGTAGTTACGGCGCACATAATTAATGATGGCTTCATCGAAGCGATCGCCGCCGATACGGACAGAAGAAGAATAGACCACACCGTTCAGGGAGATAACGGCGACTTCCGTCGTACCGCCACCGATATCCACAACCATCGAGCCGGTTGCCTCAGAAACGGGCAGACCCGCACCGATTGCCGCCGCCATCGGCTCTTCAATCAGGAAGACTTCGCGGGCGCCAGCGCCCTGTGCGGATTCACGAATAGCACGACGCTCAACCTGAGTGGCACCAACCGGTACGCACACCAGCACACGCGGGCTTGGACGCATAAAGCTGTTGCTGTGCACTTGCTTGATGAAGTGCTGGAGCATTTTTTCAGTCACGAAGAAATCGGCAATAACGCCGTCTTTCATTGGGCGAATAGCAGCAATGTTGCCCGGCGTACGACCCAGCATCTGCTTCGCATCATGACCTACTGCAGCCACGCTTTTCGGTGAACCGGCACGATCCTGACGAATGGCCACAACGGAAGGCTCATTCAATACGATGCCTTGTCCTTTTACATAAATGAGGGTATTCGCGGTACCCAGGTCAATGGACAAGTCATTGGAAAACATGCCACGAAATTTTTTCAACATACTAAGGGATAATCCTGAAAGCTGGGGCGGAAAACAAAATCCGCTTACTTTACCAACCACACGCAGCAGCGACAAGGCGCAAAAATCATCTGCTACGGTGAAAATTAGTGCAGTTCGTTTCCTTTGTTACAAATCTCTACCTGAGTCCCTCAGGGCTGAGTACTTCAGCAGCAATCCTCGCCCTCATTTGCAACCGGTTTAAGGTCATTCACCTGCATATGTGCTGTTACAAAATGGCGAGCAGACAAGCACACCCCCATGAAGGCACAGCGCGCGTTATTCTACGTGAAAACTGAACAAACGGCAGGTTAAACCGAGTATCTTTGAGAATATTTTTTCACATTGGTATCCAGCGGCTGGGAGGTAGCAAAAAAATCCCCCTGTCCACCGGAAACACCACGCGCTGTCAGCGTCTGCCACTCACCGCGCGAACGTACACCCGTTGCGTAAACCTGGGTGCTGGTGCCTGAGCACGCCTCCACCAGGCTTTGAACCAGCAACTGGTTTTCCGTTCGCTTCTCAATGTTCCTGACCAGACTCGGATGGAGCTTGATCAATTCCACATTGAGTTCCTTAATCCAGCTGGTACTCACCAGCGTTAAACCCGCCTGCGTGACGGCAACCCGAACGCCTAATGCATTCACTAAGCGGATAACGGGCTGCAACCGGCTGATGTGTTGACCTACATCCGCCTCCGCAAGTTCAATAATTATGCGTTTTCGTTGCGATTTTTCACACTGCATCAAGGTATCGCGTAACCAACGCTGAAAACGTGGACGAATCAGCGACTCTACCGTCACCTGCATCGCCAGATTCTCTTCCGGCCAGTAGTTTAACAGCGGAATGACGCGGCTTATTTGTAAGCGGTCATACTCTTCTGATAAACCGAACTGTAAAACCATCGGCATGTATTCCGCCGTGCTGACCTCTTCATTACCATCAAAGATGCGGCACATCAGTTCCCGATGATGCACATGTCCGTCCCGGGTGACGGCCGGTTTCTGATAAATTCGCGGGCCGCCGCGGCTGAGCATCTGCTCAATCAGCGTTCGCCAGCGCACGTTGCCACGCCCTTTTTCCGGCAGCGAGTCGTCATATACCGCCCAGCTATTTCCGCCCTGCAACACGGCATTGCGGGTCGCCGCCTCTGCATGTTCCATCACCTGTTCCGTCGACTGCCCGCTACGCCAGGCGCAAATGCCGATATGTACCATATCGTCACGATCGAGCATTTTATTAGTCGGAAGTGCATCGACTGCTTTTAAAAGTTGTCCGGCTACGCTTTCCGCCTCTTTCAAAGTGCGGTGCGGCAGCAAAACGGCAAAGTCGCTGCGATGGTAGCGCGCCAGTAGCGACCCCGGAAAACGCATCATAAAAGTGGACAATAAATTGATCAGACTAAACAGCTCTTCTTCGGCGAGGTTACGCCCCCAACTGTCGCGCAACAGGTTAAAGTCCGGCAGGCGAATCATCATCACCACGCCATGCGCGCCGATCTTCTCCTGATCGTCCAGCAACGTCGCCAGTTGGTTGTCAAAAAAGAGCCGATTGCTGAGGCCGGTTTTGGTGTCCTGCGCGGCGTAAGAGCGAATCAGCGTATCGAGACGGCTCCGCTGCTCCTGGGCGCTCTGGATTTCGGACAACAGCATATCCAGCGCGCTACTGGTGCGCGCCGGCCATTCATAGACCGTACCCCGTACACTGGCTCCCCGTTCTCCATTCAAAATTCGCGTCGAACGCATCTCCAGCAGTTCCTGACCGGAAAGTTGACGCTGTAGCCAACGTACCGACAGAAACAGCATCAGTACAATAAAACCAATGGCCAGCGTGAGCGGTGCCGTCGTCATCAGTGAATGAAAATAGTTGCCCATCGGATCCTGATAGACCAGATCCATCGTCATTCCCGGGTGCTTCATCAGTGGAACCGAGAGCTCGCGAAAGAGATTACTGGTGCCAACCGGGCGATAGCTACTGTTACGGGTTTGGCTATAAATGACTTTTTCACCCTGCAGCAGATCGACGCGTACGACGTCGGCGGACACCATCAGTTCGTCAATTTGCGATGTTAACTGTTTGAAATCGCGTGAAATAAGATGCGTGTCAATGGCTGTCGCCACCGCCTGGACACGATGGGCCATCTTGTACTGGATGGCGTTGTAAAAGCTCAGCGAGCAGCCGATCAGGGTGACAAAGATCGTTAACCCGGTGAGCAGCGTGACAAAAGCTGAGAATTTCGTCGTTAATCGCATCCTTGAGTTAACTCCGACGGTTGAATTGCGACACGAAACTGCTTAACCAAACGCAAAATTCGTCCGGTTGCGCAAAGAGTGAGTGCATACTACCAAATCAGGTGTATCTGGCAATTTATTGCGTTGCATCGGATTCACGTTTCAATTAGCGAGTATAGTCTTCAGACGTCATTTTCCAATCCACCATGCAGAATTGAGGACAGGTTATGCAGGCTTTGATCTTAGAACAGCAGGACGGTAAAACCCTTGCTTCCGTGCAGACTCTTGAAGAAAGTCGGCTGCCGGAAGGCGATGTCACAGTGGATGTCCACTGGTCCAGTCTGAACTATAAAGATGCGCTCGCCATCACCGGAAAAGGAAAAATCATCCGCAACTTTCCGATGATTCCTGGCATTGATTTCGCCGGCACCGTTCGGACCAGCGAAGATCCTCGGTTTCATGCGGGCCAGGAGGTGTTGCTGACCGGTTGGGGCGTTGGCGAAAATCATTGGGGTGGCCTGGCAGAACAGGCACGCGTGAAAGCGGACTGGCTGGTTGCGCTGCCAAAAGGACTGGACAGCCGTAAAGCGATGGTGATCGGCACTGCCGGGTTTACTGCCATGCTGTGCGTGATGGCGCTTGAAGAGGCGGGCATTCGTCCGCAAGACGGTGAAATCGTGGTCACCGGCGCCAGCGGCGGTGTCGGCAGTACCGCGGTCGCGCTGCTGCATAAACTGGGCTATCAGGTTGTTGCGGTGTCCGGACGTGAAAGCACCCATGATTATCTCCGCCAGTTGGGCGCAAGCCGTATTCTGGGTCGTGATGAGTTCGCCGAATCCCGTCCACTGGAAAAACAACTGTGGGCCGGGGCAATTGATACCGTGGGTGATAAAGTGCTGGCGAAAGTGCTTGCGCAAATGAACTACGGGGGCTGTGTCGCTGCCTGTGGTCTGGCGGGCGGTTTTGCCCTGCCAACGACAGTGATGCCGTTTATTTTGCGCAACGTTCGTCTGCAAGGGGTGGATTCTGTGATGACGCCACCGGCGCGCCGTGCTCAGGCCTGGCAGCGTCTGGTGAATGACTTACCGGAATCATTCTATGCACAGGCAGCAACGGAAATTTCGCTGGCTGAGGCGCCGAAGTTCGCCGATGCCATCATTAATAACCAGGTACAAGGCCGTACGCTGGTTAAAGTGAAGTAAACACAAACGCCGTAGAAATTTACACTTAATTAACGAAATTTCGCTGCGCACTGACAGACTCCCTGCCATAGTAACTACGCATTATATGTACGCCTGGAGTCTGTTATGAAGAAATTACGTCCACTCAAAGAAGCCGATGTCACTGCCGAATCGGCTTTCTTTATGCATCGCCGCCAGGTGCTGAAAGCGCTGGGGATCGGGGCTGCCACGCTGTCGCTGCCGATATCCGCGCAGGCGGATCTGTTGAGCTGGTTCAAAGGCAACGATCGTCCACCCGCGCCTGCCGGCAAACCGCTGGAATTCAGCAAACCCGCCGCATGGCAAAACACGCTGCCTTTAACGCCAGAAGATAAAGTCACTGGCTACAACAATTTCTACGAGTTTGGTCTGGATAAGGCCGATCCTGCCGCCAATGCGGGCAGCATGAAAACCGATCCCTGGACGTTGAAAATCAGTGGTGAAGTGGCCAAACCATTAACCCTGGATCACGATGCGCTCACCACACGCTTTCCTTTAGAGGAGAGGATTTACCGGATGCGCTGTGTTGAAGCCTGGTCGATGGTGGTGCCGTGGATTGGCTTTCCTTTACATAAGCTGCTGGCGCTCGTCGAACCCACCAGCAATGCAAAATATGTCGCGTTCGAGACGCTTTATGCGCCGGACGACATGCCGGGACAAAAAGATCGCTTCATTGGCGGCGGTTTGAAATATCCCTATGTCGAAGGATTGCGCCTGGATGAGGCGATGCATCCCCTGACGCTGCTGACCGTTGGCGTATACGGTAAAGCGTTACCGCCGCAAAACGGCGCGCCTGTACGCCTGACAGTGCCGTGGAAATATGGCTTTAAAGGCATTAAATCGATCGTCAGCATTAAACTGACCCGCGAGCGGCCACCCACCACCTGGAATCTTGCCGCTGCCGATGAGTACGGTTTTTACGCTAATGTGAATCCGCATGTTGATCACCCGCGCTGGTCGCAGGCAACGGAACGATTTATCGGCGCAGGCGGGATTCTGGATGTCCAACGGCAACCCACCCTACTGTTTAACGGCTATGCCGATGAAGTGGCCTCGCTGTATCGCGGCCTGAATTTGCGGGAGAATTTCTAAGTGCGGCTGAGTGCAAAACAGATTATCTGGCTGAAAGTGGCGCTTCATCTGGCGGGATTGCTACCATTTCTCTGGCTGTTCTGGGCCATTAACAACGGCGGGCTCAGCGCCGATCCGGTAAAGGACATCCAGCACTTTACCGGTAGGACAGCTCTGAAATTTTTGCTCGCTGCCTTGCTGGTCACGCCGCTCGCACGCTACGCTAAACAGCCATTATTGATACGCACCCGTCGTCTGCTGGGGTTATGGTGTTTCGCCTGGGCTACGCTGCATCTGACCAGTTACGCGCTGCTGGAGTTAGGTATCCATAATCTCGGATTGTTGGGACGAGAACTGATTACGCGCCCGTATTTAACGCTTGGGATCATCAGTTGGCTTATCCTGCTCGCGCTGACGCTAACATCAACACAGGCAGCACAACGAAAATTGGGTAAGCGCTGGCAATTTTTGCACAACTTCGTCTATCTGGTGGCGATCCTCGCGCCGATACATTATCTGTGGTCGGTGAAGATTTTGTCACCTCAACCCATCATTTATGCTCTGCTCGCACTGCTGCTTTTGGCCTGCCGTTACAAGAAGTTCCGCCAGTGGTGGCGCTAGTTCGGCGAACTGTGCAGTCGGTTACAAAATGCAGAGACTCGGATGTTATTTGTGTGTTAGCGGTTGATTATCTTCCCTGATAAGACCAGTATTTAGCTGCCAATTGCTACGAAATCATTATAATGTGCGACCTTGGCTCCCTGGACAGCGTTTTTAGGTCGCTGAAAAGGTGACAATCGAGCATTGAAGGTATATTTTGTTTTTTGCCGGAGGATTGCAGCAAATCGCTGCATGTTAACCGACAAGTCTCACATGAATCGTTGAGGCGGAATATACCGGCGTCCTGGCAGGCGCAAGCCGTTTTGCCATCGGGACTCACGCTTTACAGACAGCGCTTAATGCCTGTCACAATCACACTAAACAAAGAGTACGGAACCCACTCATGGATATTCGTAAGATTAAAAAACTGATCGAGCTGGTTGAAGAATCAGGCATCTCCGAACTGGAAATTTCTGAAGGCGAAGAGTCTGTACGCATCAGCCGCGCAGCGCCAGCAGGTAGCTTCCCGGTGATGCAACAAGCCTACGCTGCACCAATGATGCAGCAGCAACCTGCTCTGTCTAACGCAGTTGCTCCGGCAGCAGAAGCGCCGGCAGCCGCCGCAGCAGAAATCAGTGGTCACATCGTACGTTCCCCAATGGTTGGTACTTTCTACCGCACCCCGAGCCCGGACGCTAAAGCGTTCATCGAAGTGGGTCAGAAAGTCAATGTAGGCGATACCCTGTGCATCGTTGAAGCCATGAAAATGATGAACCAGATCGAAGCGGACAAATCAGGTACCGTGAAAGCTATCCTGGTCGAAAGTGGTCAACCGGTAGAATTTGACGAGCCGCTGGTCGTCATCGAGTAACGAGGCGAACATGCTGGATAAAATTGTTATCGCCAACCGCGGCGAGATTGCATTGCGAATTCTTCGTGCCTGTAAAGAACTGGGTATCAAGACTGTCGCTGTGCATTCAAGCGCGGATCGCGATTTAAAACACGTATTGCTGGCGGATGAGACGGTTTGTATTGGTCCGGCTCCATCCGTAAAAAGCTATCTGAACATCCCGGCTATCATCAGCGCCGCTGAAATCACTGGCGCGGTAGCGATTCACCCGGGTTATGGCTTCCTCTCTGAGAACGCCAACTTTGCTGAGCAGGTTGAACGCTCTGGCTTTATCTTCATCGGCCCGAAAGCGGACACCATCCGTCTGATGGGTGACAAAGTATCGGCGATCACCGCGATGAAGAAAGCTGGCGTCCCGACCGTACCGGGTTCTGACGGCCCGCTGACCGACGATATGGATGCGAACCGTGCCCATGCAAAACGCATCGGCTATCCGGTTATCATCAAGGCGTCCGGCGGCGGTGGCGGTCGCGGTATGCGCGTAGTACGCGGCGATGCCGAACTGGCGCAATCCATCTCCATGACCAAAGCGGAAGCGAAAGCGGCTTTCAGCAACGACATGGTTTATATGGAGAAATACCTCGAGAACCCACGCCACATCGAAATTCAGGTGCTGGCAGACGGTCAGGGTAACGCGATTTATCTGGCGGAACGTGACTGCTCTATGCAGCGTCGTCACCAGAAAGTCGTCGAAGAAGCACCGGCACCGGGTATTACCCCGGAACTGCGTCGCTACATTGGCGAGCGTTGCGCGAAAGCCCGTGTGGATATCGGCTATCGCGGCGCGGGCACCTTTGAGTTCCTGTTCGAAAACGGCGAGTTCTACTTCATTGAAATGAACACCCGTATTCAGGTTGAACACCCGGTTACCGAAATGATCACCGGTGTTGACCTGATCAAAGAACAGTTGCGCATTGCTGCTGGCCAGCCGCTGTCGATCAAGCAAGAAGAGGTGCAGGTCAAAGGCCACGCGGTGGAATGCCGTATCAATGCTGAAGACCCGAACACCTTCCTGCCGAGCCCGGGTAAAATCACCCGCTTCCACGCGCCAGGCGGTTTTGGCGTGCGCTGGGAGTCGCATATCTATGCCGGTTACACCGTACCGCCATACTATGACTCCATGATCGGCAAGCTTATCTGCTACGGCGAAACCCGTGATGTGGCGATTGCCCGCATGAAAAACGCGCTGCAGGAACTGATCATCGACGGTATTAAAACCAACGTTGATCTGCAGACGCGCATCATGAACGACGAGCACTTCCAGCAAGGTGGTACTAACATCCACTATCTGGAGAAGAAGCTCGGCCTCACTGAGAAGTAATTCTCGGTGCACAGCAAAATGGGCTCGGAAGAGCCCATTTTTTTACACCGATTTATCTTCTTCTAAGGCCCGAATTTTCGGGCCTTCTCTTTTTACCGGCGAGAAGAAAATTCAGACATTACGGAATATTTACCACCGCCCAGAAAGAGCATACAAAACCCACCACACAGATATATAGCTTGTAACTCCAGGGCCCATGATCCCTGAGGCGTCAGAGCCAATACTTTCCCGTCCATCACCAGATATGTCGCAAACAGCATTGTGAAGGTAAAAATTGCCGCCGCATAACGTGTCATCACCCCAAGAATCAACATCAAGGGCGCAATAATCTCGCCAATGAACGATCCCCATGCGATAAAAGCCGGCAAATGGTGAGATTCCAGCAGGAACACGACTGCGCCAAGTCCGTGTTTCGCTTTCGCTACGCCATGAAATAGCATGAGTCCGCCAAAAACCACCCGCAGTATTAATTTTGCCGCATCCGGGTTATTAGTATATCGATGAAATACTTCATCCCATTGTTTTAACATTCTGTGCAACTCCCTTTCATCCCTTTTCTCTTTAGTAGGTGTACTGGAAACCTATCCGGAAACGTGTTTGCCTGTCGTCTTGCAGTCTGTTGACGGAGACATTGCCAATCTCAATATAAGGTGCCCAGTTTTTGGTGACAGAGTAGGCAACCTTCATGTCATGCTCATAGTCGGCGTGACTTTCATTATAAATATCGGTATTGGCATGTAAGTAAACAAAGTTGTATTCAAACTTCCAGTCACCGGTCTTATAGCCAAGCCACGCGTCATAACGCCCTGTTGCTTTATTATTCAGGTCTTCGTTATCCTGCAAGGTGTAATCATAACGATAGCGCAGGTTCAGATAAAAACCATTACCCAGTACGGTCCCGAGTAACAGGTTAGGTTTATAGATGGTATTACCCGAATTACTATCAATATT
>NZ_JBFWLF010000100.1:0-13894 GCF_050252275.1 Citrobacter sp.
CTTCCAACCCGCCGATGCCCACTTTGAGATCGGTACTGCATGACCCCATCACTTCCGGCACGTCGATACCGCCCGCGACGGCAAGATAGCTGCGCATACCGTGCTGCGGACGTTTTAGCACCAGACGCTGGCCCGCTTTCACCGGCAGACGCCAGCCCGTCCAGACGGGGTGATTATCCAGCCGCGCTTCGCATCCCGCACCGGTCAGGGCAAACCAGCTGTCGGTTTCAAATTCCACAACCAGTTGTCCGAGGGTAATTTCCAACACCGGAGCACTGGCCTCATTACCCACCAACAGGTTAGCGATTTGCATCGCCGGTTTATCCAGCGCACCGCAGTGGCTAACGCCTGACTGACGAAAACCGTGACGACCGCCATCCTGAACGGAGGTGTACAATCCCGCGCGAATAATATTCAGCATACCCCCTCCTTCTGCGGGATAAAGCGCACGCTATCGCCAGGGCGCAGGAGAACCGGTTCCTCTTTTTTCGGGTCGAACAAGGCCTGCGAGGTATGACCAATCAACTGCCAACCGCCAGGCGTTGGCAGCGGATAAATACCGGTTTGCGGTCCGCCGATACCCACCGATCCTGCCGGAACGATCAGCCGCGGCTCAGCGCGCCTGGGCGTGTGCAGTTGTTCCGGTAAGCTACCGAGATACGGGAATCCCGGCTGAAAACCTAAAAACCAGACCACATACTCGACCGACGCGTGCAGCTCCACTACCTGCTTTTCGCTCAGGCCGCTGTGGCGGGCAACGTCCGCCAGATCGGGACCACCTGCGCCGCCGTAGGTCACCGGAATTTCGATATAGCGTGAGTCTGGCTCCAGCGCCTCACTCTCCTCCCACCAGCGTTGCAGGCGTTCAATCGCATCCAGCGCCAGCGTTTGCGGGTCACGCAGGATCACGGTGATATTGTTCATTCCCGGAATCGCCTCGACCACGTTTGGCGTCTCAACCAAACGTTGCGCCAGCCGCCAGATACGTTTCTGGCTCGCCAGCGTCACCGGCGGCTCAAGCTCCAGCACTACCGCCGTTTCACCTAACAGATAACAACGCGCTCGTTGCACTTGCATTCCTCTTGTTTTTATTTATGCCGGGTTTGGAATATCAATAAACGTCACATCCAAATCGGTGTTCTCCGTCAGCCATTCGCTGAGCGCACGGATCCCGCCGCGTTCGGTGGCGTGATGCCCGGCGGCGTAAAAATGCAGTCCCTGTTCACGGGCTGAGTGGATGGTTTGTTCGGAAACTTCACCGGTGATAAAGGCGTCAACGCCAGCCTGCGCGGCGCTGTCGATGAAGCTTTGCCCGCCGCCAGTGCACCAGGCGACACGTTTGATGGTATCCGGCCCGGTGTCACCGCACCATAACGGCCTGCGTCCAAGACGTGCTTCAATCCACGACGCCAGTTCCAGCCCAGGGACCGGCATCGTCAGTTCGCCCCAGGGAACCAGCGGCTCGATTTCACCCATCACGGTGATCCCCAACAGGGCCGCCAACTGTGCGTTGTTGCCCAGTTCGGGATGTGCATCCAGAGGGAGATGCCAGCCATAGAGGTTAATGTCATTCGCCAGCAGCGTTTTCAGGCGATTGCGCTTCATCCCGCGAATCACCGGAGATTCGCCTTTCCAGAAATAGCCATGATGAACGATGACCGCATCAGCCTGCAGACGCACCGCTTCATCCAGTAACGCCTGACTGGCGGTCACACCGGTGACGATTTTTTGCACCGTTTCTTTGCCTTCAACCTGCAAACCGTTTGGCGCGTAGTCGCTGATGGCGGCGCTGTTCAGTTTCTCGTTGATCAGTTGTTCCAGTTCGGTGTTTTTCATCATCGATCCCTTGTTTATTTATGCACTCCGTTAACATAGCGTCCCTGTGGCGGTTCGTCGATAGACAATTATTAGCCATATTAAGAAACCATCACCCCGTTCTTAGCCATAAAAAAAGGGGCGTATTTACGCACCTCTTTATGAATAGTTATGGCGTCAGGCCGCATAGCCACCGTTAGTTCTTTCGCGCGGCCTCATACGCGGCAAGCGTCTGCTGGCGCGCCAGTTTGTGATCGACAATCGGCTGCGGGTAGTCGAGCGTGATGCTTTCTTTCATCGCCCATTTCCACGGCTCGTGAATCGCCTTGCCCGGTACATCGCGCAACTCAGGGATCCACCGGCGGATAAACTCCCCGTCTCTGTCGAACTTTTCGCCCTGTGTCGTGGGGTTAAAAATGCGGAAATACGGCGCGGCGTCGGTTCCGGTAGAGGCCGCCCACTGCCAGCCGCCGTTATTCGCAGCGAGATCGCCATCAATCAGTTGCGACATGAAATAGCGTTCACCTTTACGCCAGTCAATCAGCAGATCTTTGACCAGGAAGCTGGCCGCAATCATCCGCAGACGGTTGTGCATCCAGCCGGTGACGTTCAGTTGCCGCATCGCCGCATCAACAATCGGATAACCCGTTCTCCCCTCCTCCCAGGCCTGTAAATCTTCCGCTCGATCCCGCCAGCGCACGCGATCGGTCCAGAGAATAAAGGGGCGGTGTTTGCACAGATTGGGATGGTACGTCATCAGATGGCGATAAAACTCACGCCAGATAAGTTCGTTCAGCCAGACACTGCCCGCGCCGCCGTCCAGCGCCTGCGGCTGTTCCGCCAGCAGGCGATGCAGACACTGGCGCGGCGATAAGCCACCGGTAGCAAGACTGGCGGATAAACGACTGGTGCCCTCAATGGCCGGGAAGTCGCGACATCCGTCGTACTCTCCTGCCCCCTGTTGGCAAAACTGGCGTAACCGGGCAATTGCGGCTTTTTCTTCGGCGGGAAAAAGGGCTGTGTCGAATTCCTGTTGCGGATAGTGAAGGTTAATCGGCACCAGCGCAGAAGAAACACTACCGTTCTCCCGGCGGGCCGGTGCGGATACGCACTCCGGCATCCCCTCCTTCAGCCGTTTTAACCAGGCGTTTTTAAACGGCGTGAAGACTTTATACATCTCATGATTTCCCGTCGTCACCGCACCTGGCGGCAGGATCACGCTGTCATCAAACCCTTCGCAAACCACTTGCGGCAGCGCCTTTTCTACCGCCGCATCGCGTTCACGCTCGTTCACTTCATACTGATAGTTATAAAACAGGTGGCTGACGTCATGCTGTTCGCACACCGCTTTCACCGTTTCGATACAGCCCGCGAAGTCGTCGACTTCCTCAAACAGCAGCGGAATGCCTTTTTCCGCCAGCGCCTGTTGTAAAGCGTTTAGCTGAGCCTGGATAAAGGCGGCCTGACGCGGTGACATGACGTGATTCTTCCACTGCTCAGGCGTGGAGATAAATAACGCCACAACCCGCGCGGCGCGGTGGCGGCAGGCGGCGGCGAGGGCAAGATTGTCATGCAGACGGAGATCGCGACGAAACCAGACCAGATGGGTGGACATAACACTCCCGAATGAAAAAAATCAACTCCCGTAGCGCAGCCGCAGGGCTTCCGGCCAGGGATCAAAATAGCGTTGCCCGGAGAGATACGCATCCGGATATTCCGCCATATAGTGTTTGAGCAGCGTCACAGGCGCAAGCAGTGGCTGCGTAGCGCGTCGGTAACCGTCAATAAGGGAAGCCAACTCTTGCCGCTGACGGGCATTGAGCTGTTTGCGAAAATAGCCCTGAACGTGCATCAGGACATTGGTATGGTTACGCCGGGTGGCAGGATGGGACATCAATTTCATCAGACGCAGACGATATTCAATGAAAAAGTCATCAAGGCTCTCCCACTCGTAAAGCGCAGCGACAAAGCGCCCCAGCTCGCGGTATTCCGGCTGTGAATGGGCCAGCAGCAACAGTTTATAGCGGCTGTGATAGTCAATCAGCGCGCCACGCGTGAGTCCTTGTTGCCGCAATCCATGCAATTCATGCAGGGCATAAATCCGCGCGACAAAATTTTCCCGTAATTGTGGATCGTGCAATCGCCCGTCCTCTTCAACAGGGAGCCACGGATAAGACGCCATCAGGATTGAGGTAAAGATACCGCGACCGGCTTTGCGATTGTTTTTCCCATCGGCGTCATAAACACGAACGCGTTCCATGCCGCAACTTGGGGATTTCGCACAGACAATATAACCACAAAGGTGTTCGAAACGACTGACACGTTCTTCACTGAACGCGGTCATCGCCTGGGTTAAATCGCCCTCGCGCCGGTCACTGAAACGCAGTGCAATTGCCTCTTCCATTTTGACTAAGCGCAATGCAGGACGCGGCACCGGCAGGCCGATCGCCATTTCCGGACAGACGGGTTCAAAGTGCACCCACGGTGAAAGTTCTTCGACTGCAAAGGGCAGGCGTTTGTGTCCACCATCAAAGCGAACCGCCTCCCCTAACAAACAAGCGCTAATGCCAACAGGGATTTTCTCGCTCATGATGTCTCCTTTTCCATTTCTGAAATAAGTGTAGACACAGAGACATAAAAAAACCGCCACATTGCTGTTGGCGGTTTTTCTGAACGCGATGCGCTTAATAGAAATCGCAGGTGGCTTTTTCAGCCTGATCCATCCACACGGGTTTATCGCTGGTTTTTGACCACACGCGGTGTAGATAGCTATAAAAACGGGCGCGGTCTTTCCAGAACAGCATGACCGGTAGTGCCAGCACCCCAGCCACGACGGCGAAAGTACGGCGTAACAATACAACATGTGCTGGATATTCTTTGTACAACTCCATGATTCTCTCCCCTTTATCTGGCCGGTAATCATCACCGGTAAAGTCAAATTGGTTATCTGCTGAAAATAGTACCGCTTTGCGTGTAATTTTACTACTCATCCGACCACTTATTTTTAGCTATTTACGCTTTATTTATCTTTATCGCGTAATTAAGTTACAAAAAAGTTAAATTAATACTAATCATTAGTTAAATAATGGTCTTTGCCATTTTTATACTTTTTTTACACCCCCGACGTCGATTTTTGCGAAATCTTTGCAGGCAGATATTTACGCTTTGTTTATCACATTTATGCCACGGGAGGTGCGCTGTGAGTGCAGGCGTGATAATCGGCATCGTGCTGATTTTCTTATTATTAGGTTACCTGGTATATGCATTAATCAATGCGGAGGCGTTCTGATGGCTGCGCAAGGATTTTTACTCATCGCCAGTTTTCTGCTGATTCTGTTCGTGCTCGCCAGGCCGTTAGGCGCGGGCCTGGCACGGCTGATCGGCAACCATTCGCTGCCTGGTACCGCGAGGGTTGAACGCCTGATCTGGCGCGGTCTGGGCATTTCGACAGACGAGATGAACTGGAAGCAGTACCTGCTGGCGATCCTCGCGTTGAATGTGCTGGGGTTGACGCTCCTGTTCCTGCTGTTGTTGTGGCAACACCTTCTGCCGCTGAATCCACAGCAGTTGCCCGGTCTGCCCTGGCATCTGGCGCTTAATACGGCGGTGAGTTTTGTTACCAATACCAACTGGCAGGCTTACAGCGGGGAAACCACCTTAAGCTATTTCAGCCAGATGGCCGGGCTGACGGTACAAAACTTCCTGTCCGCCGCGACCGGCATTGCGGTGGTGTTCGCGCTGATCCGCGCCTTTACCCGCCAGAGCATGAATACGCTGGGCAATGCGTGGGTCGACCTGGTGCGTATTACCTTGTGGATTTTATGCCCCATCGCGCTGGTGATTGCGCTGTTCTTTATTCAGCAAGGCAGCCTGCAAAATCTGCTGCCCTATCAGACTTTCACTACTCTGGAAGGTGTGCAGCAACTGCTGCCGATGGGGCCGGTGGCCTCGCAGGAAGCCATCAAGATGCTGGGGACCAACGGCGGCGGCTTCTTTAACGCCAACTCGGCACACCCGTTCGAAAACCCCACCGCGCTGACCAACATGGTGCAAATGCTGGCCATCTTTTTAATTCCAGCCGCGCTCTGTTTCGCGTTTGGCGACGCGGCAGGCGATCGCCGTCAGGGGCGGATGTTGCTGTGGGCCATGTCGCTCATCTTCACCGTCTGCGTGGCGGTGGTGATGTGGGCGGAGGTCCAGGGCAACCCCCATCTGCTGCAATTTGGCGCAGATTCCACTCTTAATATGGAAGGCAAAGAGAGCCGCTTTGGCGTGCTGGTGAGCAGTCTGTTTGCGGTAGTAACGACAGCGGCCTCCTGCGGGGCGGTGATCGCCATGCACGACTCGTTTACCGCGCTGGGCGGCATGGTGCCAATGTGGCTGATGCAGATTGGCGAAGTGGTGTTCGGCGGCGTTGGTTCGGGCCTTTACGGCATGCTGTTGTTCGTGCTGCTGGCGGTGTTTATCGCCGGACTGATGATTGGCCGCACGCCAGAATACCTGGGCAAAAAGATCGACGTTCGCGAGATGAAAATGACCGCACTGGCGATTCTGGTCACCCCTGCGCTGGTTTTACTCGGCACCGCGCTTGCCATGATGACCGATGCGGGACGCAGCGCCATGCTCAACCCTGGTCCACACGGCTTTAGCGAAGTCCTGTACGCCGTCTCTTCCGCCGCCAACAACAACGGCAGCGCCTTTGCTGGTCTGAGCGCAAACACCCCGTTCTGGAACTGCCTGCTGGCGTTTTGCATGTTCGTCGGTCGCTTCGGGGTCATCATCCCGGTGATGGCGATTGCCGGATCGCTGGTGGCGAAAAAGAGCCAACCGGCCAGTCCCGGCACCCTGGCGACCCACGGCGCGCTGTTTGTCGGTTTACTGATCGGCACGGTGCTGTTAGTCGGCGCCCTGACCTTTATTCCTGCACTGGCGCTTGGCCCAGTCGCTGAACACCTTTCCTTACGCTAAGCGATGCGGAGCAAATGTTATGAGTCGCAAACAACTGGCGCTGTTCGAACCGTCTCTGGTCGCTCAGGCGCTGATGGACGCAGTGAAAAAATTAAGCCCACATACCCAGTGGCGCAACCCGGTGATGTTCATTGTCTGGATGGGTAGCCTGCTGACCACCGTGATTACCGTTGCGATGGCGACAGGACAGATGGCCGGCAGCGCGCTGTTTACCGGGGCGATCAGTCTGTGGCTGTGGGTCACTGTACTGTTTGCCAACTTTGCGGAAGCGCTCGCCGAAGGGCGCAGTAAAGCACAGGCCAACAGCCTCAAAGGAGTGAAAAAGACGGCCTTTGCCCGCAAACTGCGCGAGCCGAAGTACGGCGCGAAAATGGATCACGTTCCGGCCGATGAGCTACGCAAAGGCGACATCGTGCTGGTGGAAGCAGGTGATATCATTCCCTGTGACGGCGAAGTCATTGAAGGCGGCGCCTCCGTGGATGAAAGTGCGATTACCGGAGAGTCTGCGCCGGTCATCCGCGAATCCGGCGGCGATTTCGCCTCGGTGACTGGCGGGACGCGCATTCTCTCCGACTGGCTGGTGATCGAGTGTAGCGTGAACCCTGGCGAAACTTTCCTTGACCGGATGATCGCCATGGTCGAAGGCGCCCAGCGCCGTAAAACGCCCAACGAGATCGCCCTGACCATTCTGCTGGTAGCCCTGACGATTGTCTTTTTGCTGGCAACCGCCACGCTGTGGCCATTTTCTGCCTGGGGCGGTCACGCGGTCAGCGTCACGGTGCTGGTCGCCCTGTTGGTTTGTCTGATCCCAACGACAATCGGCGGGTTACTCTCCGCGATTGGCGTCGCCGGAATGAGCCGTATGCTCGGTGCGAACGTCATCGCCACCAGTGGCCGCGCGGTGGAAGCCGCAGGCGACGTGGACGTATTGCTGCTGGACAAAACCGGCACCATTACTCTCGGTAACCGTCAGGCCTCGGACTTCCTGCCTGCGCAGGGTGTCGACGAAAAAACGCTGGCCGACGCCGCACAGCTTTCGTCGTTAGCCGATGAGACGCCGGAAGGTCGCAGCATTGTGATCCTCGCCAAGCAGCGCTTTAATCTGCGCGAACGTGACGTGCAGTCGCTGCATGCCACCTTCGTCCCCTTTACCGCCCAGAGTCGTATGAGCGGTATTAACATCGACAACCGGATGATTCGTAAAGGTTCCGTCGACGCCATCCGTCGCCACATTGAGGCCAGCGGCGGCCAGTTCCCGGCGGATGTCGAGCAGAAAGTGGACAGCGTCGCCCGTCTGGGCGCCACGCCGCTCGTGGTGGTGGAAGGTTCCCGGGTGCTAGGCGTGATCGCGCTGAAAGATATCGTCAAAGGCGGGATAAAAGAGCGTTTTGCCCAGTTGCGTAAAATGGGCATTAAAACGGTGATGATCACTGGCGATAATCGCCTGACCGCCGCCGCCATCGCCGCCGAGGCGGGTGTGGATGACTTTCTTGCCGAAGCGACACCGGAAGCCAAGCTGGCGCTCATCCGCCAGTATCAGGCGGAAGGCCGCTTAGTGGCGATGACCGGTGATGGTACCAACGACGCCCCGGCGCTGGCCCAGGCCGATGTCGCGGTAGCAATGAACTCCGGTACGCAGGCGGCAAAAGAAGCGGGCAACATGGTCGATCTCGACTCTAACCCCACCAAGCTTATCGAAGTGGTGCACATCGGCAAACAGATGCTGATGACGCGTGGTTCACTGACCACGTTCAGTATCGCCAACGACGTGGCGAAGTATTTTGCGATCATTCCGGCCGCGTTCGCCGCGACCTATCCGCAACTGAATGCGCTGAACATCATGCGTCTGCATTCGCCGGACTCGGCCATTCTGAGTGCGGTGATCTTTAACGCCTTGATTATTGTCTTTCTGATCCCGCTGGCGCTGAAAGGCGTGAGCTACAAACCGCTTTCCGCCTCCGCCATGCTGCGCCGTAACCTGTGGATTTACGGTCTGGGGGGGCTGGTGGTGCCGTTTATTGGCATCAAAGTAATTGATTTGCTGCTGACCCTGCTGGGTCTGGTGTGAGGTGTCTGATGAGTGCTTTACGTCCGTTGTTTTCAACACTGATTTTCCTGCTGCTGCTGACGGGCGGTGCGTATCCGCTGCTGACCACCGCGCTGGGGCAATGGTGGTTCCCGTATCAGGCCAACGGTTCACTGATTCGGGATGAGCATGGGGTGCGGGGTTCTGCGCTGCTCGGGCAGAACTTTACCTCTGAAGGCTATTTCCAGGGACGGCCTTCGGCCACCGCTGAAATGCCCTATAATCCCATGGCATCCGGCGGCAGTAATCTCGCCGCCAGTAACCCGGAACTGGATAAACAACTGCAAAACCGGGTCGCCACCCTGCGCGCCGCCAACCCGCAGGCCAGTCGTAACGTACCGGTGGAACTGGTTACTGCCTCCGCGAGCGGTCTGGACAACAACCTGACGCCCGCCGCGGTGGCGTGGCAAATCCCCCGCGTGGCGCAGGCTCGTCATCTGACCATTGAACAGGTGACGCAACGGGTTGCAGAATACACGCAGAAACCACTGGTGAGCTTTATCGGTCAACCGGTCGTAAATATTGTCGAACTCAATTTAGCGCTGGACAGCATGAATGGCGAATAGTGAACCAGTACGCCCCGATCCCGATCGCCTGCTTGAGCAGGCGGTCGCCCCCCATCGGGGAAAACTAAAAATCTTCTTCGGCGCCTGTGCGGGCGTCGGGAAAACCTGGTCGATGCTGGCTGAAGCCCAGCGCCTGCGCGCACAGGGACTCGACATCCTGATTGGCGTGGTGGAGACCCATGGACGCAAAGAGACCGCCGCTCTGCTGGATGGTCTCAGCATTCTGCCGTTGAAACGCCAGGCGCGCCACGGACGTCATATCAGTGAATTCGATCTCGATGCCGCGCTCGCACGCCGTCCGGCGCTGATCTTAATGGATGAACTGGCGCACAGTAATGCGCCGGGTTCACGCCATCCCAAGCGCTGGCAGGACATTGAAGAACTGCTCGACGCCGGTATTGATGTCTTTACCACCGTCAACGTGCAGCATCTCGAAAGCCTGAACGATGTGGTCAGCGGCGTGACGGGGATTCAGGTGCGCGAAACCGTGCCGGATCCGTTTTTTGACGCTGCCGACGAGGTGGTGCTGGTCGATTTACCACCTGACGATCTGCGCCAGCGCCTGAAAGAGGGCAAAGTCTATATTGCGGGACAGGCCGAGCGTGCTATTGAACACTTTTTCCGCAAGGGCAATTTAATCGCGCTACGCGAACTGGCGCTGCGCCGCACCGCCGATCGGGTGGACGATCAGATGCGCGCATGGCGCGGTCGTCCGGGTGAAGAGAAGGTCTGGCATACCCGCGACGCCATACTGCTCTGCATTGGTCACAACACCGGCAGTGAAAAACTGGTGCGTACTGCCGCACGACTGGCGTCGCGACTGGGCAGCATCTGGCACGCCGTCTACGTCGAAACCCCCGCGCTGCATCGCTTGCCGGAAAAGCAGCGGCGCAATATTCTGCACGCCCTGCGACTGGCGCAAGAGCTGGGCGCGGAGACCGCCACGCTATCCGATCCCAGCGAGGATAAAGCGGTGGTCCGCTACGCTCGCGAGCATAATCTGGGAAAAATAGTGCTGGGGCGAACGTCAACGCGACGCTGGTGGCACCGGGAGTCGTTTGCCGATCGGCTGGCGAAACGCGCCCCTGAGCTGGATTTGATGGTGGTCGCCCTCGATGAGCCGCCGGTGCGGACGCTGTCGTCCCTGCCCGATAACCGCGCCTTTAAAGACAAGTGGCGGGTGCAAATTCAGGGCTGTCTGGTTGCCGTTGCACTCTGCGCTCTGACAACGTTTATCGCCAGCCAGTGGCTGGCCGCCTTTGATGCCGCAAACCTGGTGATGCTCTATCTGCTCGGTGTTGTGGTCATCGCTCTCTTCTATGGTCGCTGGCCATCGGCGTTTTCCACCTTTATTAGCGTGGTCAGCTTTGATCTGTTCTTCATTGCGCCGCGCGGCACGCTCGCCGTCTCAGACGTGCAGTATCTCCTCACCTTCGGCGTCATGCTGACGGTTGGACTGGTCGTGGGTAACCTGACGGCGGGCGTGCGCTATCAGGCTCGCGTTGCGCGCTACCGGGAACAGCGAACTCGTCATCTTTATGAGATGTCGAAAGCGTTGGCGATGGGGCGCAGTGCGCAAGACATCGCCAGTACCAGCGAACAATTTATTGCCTCCACCTTTCATGCCCGCAGCCAGATTTTATTGCCGAATGAAGAGGGCAAACTGGCCGCCCTCACCCACCAGCAGGGAATGACCCCCTGGGATGATGCGATCGCTCGCTGGAGTTTTGACAAAGGGTTACCGGCAGGCGCTGGCACCGATACCCTGCCAGGCGTGCCGTACCAGATCCTGCCGTTACGCAGCGCCGACAAAACCCACGGCCTGGTGGTTGTCGAACCCGGCAATCTGCGTCAGTTAATGATCCCCGAGCAGCAGCGACTGTTGGAAACCTTCACTTTGCTGGTGGCGAATGCGCTGGAACGTCTGACCTTAACGGCCAGCGAAGAGCAGGCGCGGCTGGCCAGCGAACGGGAAAGCCTGCGCAACGCTCTGCTCGCGGCACTTTCTCACGACCTGCGCACCCCGCTGACCGTGCTGTTTGGTCAGGCGGAAATCCTCACGCTCGACCTCGCCAGCGAAGGCTCGCCTCATGCCAGACAGGCCAGCGAAATTCGCCAGCATGTACTGAATACCACCCGTCTGGTGAATAACCTGTTGGATATGGCGCGGATTCAGTCCGGTGGTTTCAACCTCAAAAAAGAGTGGCTGACGCTGGAAGAAGTAGTGGGCAGCGCGCTGAAAATGCTGGAGCCAGGCCTGGTTCATCCGGTAAACCTTTCCCTGCCCGCGCCGCTGACCCTCATTCACGTCGATGGCCCCCTGTTCGAACGGGTACTGATTAATCTGCTGGAGAATGCCATTAAATATGCCGGACCGCAGGCGGAGATCGGCATCGACGCGCACGTTGAAGACGAACATCTGCAACTCGACGTCTGGGATAATGGGCCAGGCATTCCACAAGGACAGGAGCAGCGCGTGTTCGATAAATTCTCACGGGGGAACAAAGAGTCGGCGGTGCCGGGCGTCGGGTTGGGGCTGGCCATTTGTCGGGCGATAGTGGAAGTGCATGGTGGGTCAATTGCCGTCTATAATCGCCCTCAGGGCGGTGCCTGTTTCCGTGTTACACTGAGGCAAGACGCTCCACCAGAACTTGAAGATTTTCATGAGGATATGTGACAAACGTTCTGATTGTTGAAGATGAGCAGGCCATTCGCCGCTTTCTGCGTACCGCGCTGGAAGCCGATGGGTTGCGCGTGTACGACGCCGAGACGCTTCAGCGTGGTTTGCTGGAGGCGGCAACGCGCAAGCCCGATCTCATTATTCTCGATCTCGGCCTGCCGGATGGTGACGGCATCGATTTCATTCGCGACCTGCGACAGTGGAGCGCCGTCCCGGTGATCGTGCTCTCTGCACGTAGCGAAGAGAGCGATAAAATTGCCGCGCTCGACGCCGGTGCCGACGACTACCTGAGCAAACCGTTTGGCATTGGCGAGTTACAGGCACGTCTGCGCGTCGCCCTGCGCCGTCATTCTGCAACACCCTCTCCTGAGCCGGTGGTACGCTTTTCCGATGTGGTCGTCGATCTCGCCGCGCATCTGATTCATCGCGGAGAAACAGAAATCCATTTAACACCGATTGAGTTTCGCCTGCTGGCCGTGTTGCTCAACAACGCCGGGAAAGTGCTGACCCAGCGCCAGTTGTTGAACCAGGTCTGGGGACCGAACGCCGTCGAGCACAGCCACTATTTGCGTATTTATATGGGTCACCTGCGACAGAAACTGGAGCGTGATCCCGCGCGCCCCCGCCACTTTATTACCGAAACCGGTATTGGCTATCGTTTTATGCCATGAATGGTTATTCATTATTTTTAAATAAATCTTAAAATTAATTTTTATTATTCTTACTTAGCCGAAATTATATTAATTCGGGTATTTAAGATTTTCCACAAAATTAAGAAATACAGAATTATAACAAATAATAAACAAAACGATATCTTATCGCCAGCCATGCATAAAAAACGACTAAATATTTTGCGAATGATCGTTTTTTATTGATCTCCTTCACGGATCAGGCCGTTTTCCTGGATAAAATACCTTCACCTTCTACTGATAAAGAAAAGGTAATCAAAATGGAAAACAATAGCCGTACTATGCCACATATCAGGCGGACAACACATATTATGATGTTTGCCCACCGTAATAGTTTTGACTTTCATTTCTTTAATGCCCGTTAGTCTTTCGACTATGGGCACTCCAGCATACAGGTCTTCCTGACTCGCTGTATCGCAGGCTCACGCCTGTATTCCTCAGTGCTCACTCTGCTTAAGCCTTGATTTGCCTGTGACCGGACAGGTAAGGTTTTTTGCATCCTGAAAAAAGCAATTTACTGATTTATTTATCAGGGGACACACTTTGCTTTTATTCCGGCGTTATCAGTTTCTCATTCGAGAAATTGAGGACCTGCTATTATCTGAAAATAAAGAGATGAAAATGTCTGAATTAAAAATTGCCGTGAGTCGTTCTTGCCCTGACTGTTTTTCTACACAACGCACAATTGTGAATGTTGATGAAAGTAATTTTATTGATGTCGCTGCCGTCGTGTTGTCTGTCAATGATATTGAACGTGGGAAGCTCGATGAAATTGACGCGACCGGATACGGTATTCCGGTATTTATCGCAACCGAAGAGGAAGAGCGCGTTCCGGCAGAACATCTGCCGCGCATTTCGGGCGTATTCGAATGCAATGAAGCCCGTACCGCTTTCTACGGTCGTCAGTTAGAAACGGCAGCCAGTCATTACGAAACACAATTACGACCACCGTTCTTCCGCGCGCTGGTTGATTATGTAAACCAGGGAAACAGCGCCTTCGACTGCCCCGGACATCAGGGCGGCGAGTTTTTCCGCCGTCACCCGGCAGGTAACCAGTTCGTGGAATATTTCGGCGAAACGCTTTTCCGCT
>NZ_JBFWLF010000101.1:0-13892 GCF_050252275.1 Citrobacter sp.
ATGGTGCTCGCGCAGGTCAGCGGTTACGATTTTGCCATTATCGCCCACGGCGTCAAAGAGCCGTGGCACGCGATCACATTAGGTCAGCAAGTACTCACTATCATCAATGAGCGACTGCCGGTGCAGGGGATCCAACTTCGCCCAAGCTGCTGCATTGGCGTGGCGATGTATTACGGCGATCTCAGCGCCGAACAGCTCTACGGGCGCGCGGTATCCGCAGCGTTTACCGCCCGGCGCAAGGGCAAAAATCAGATTCAGTTCTTCGATCCTGAGCAGATGGAAATCGCCCAGAAACGGCTGACCGAAGAGAGCGATATTCTCACCGCGCTGGACAATCACCGCTTTGCCCTCTGGTTGCAGCCTCAGGTGGAGATGAGCAGCGGCAACGTGGTCAGCGCCGAAGCGTTGCTGCGTATGCAGCAGCCGGACGGGAGCTGGGAATTGCCGGAAGGGTTGATTGAGCGGATTGAGTCCTGCGGCCTGATGGTCACCGTGGGCCACTGGGTGTTGGAAGAATCTTGTCGTCAGCTCGCAGCCTGGCAGGAACGGGGGATCACGCTGCCGCTGTCGGTCAATCTGTCAGCACTCCAGTTGATGCACCCGAATATGGTGTCAGACATGCTGGAACTGTTAAATCGTTATCGTATCCAGCCGGGTACGCTCATTCTGGAAGTGACGGAGAGTCGGCGGATCGACGACCCGCATGCCGCCGTGGCGATACTGCGTCCGTTGCGTAACGCCGGCGTGCGTATCGCGCTGGACGATTTTGGCATGGGCTACGCGGGGCTGCGCCAGCTCCAGCACATGAAATCCCTGCCCATCGACGTGCTGAAAATCGACAAAATGTTTGTCGATGGCCTGCCGGAAGATAACAGCATGGTCTCGGCGATTATCCTGCTGGCGCGCAGTCTGAATTTGCAGATGGTGGCGGAAGGCGTCGAGACCGAAGCGCAGCGTGAATGGCTGGCGCAGGCGGGGGTTGAAATCGCTCAGGGCTTCCTTTATGCCCGTGCGGTACCCGCTGAAACCTTCGAAGAACGTTATCTGAAGCACAATTGATGTGATTACAATACTTTAAAAAGGTCCGGCTTGTGCGAGCCAGCTCAAGGTTTTTAACATTTTTGTTTCAATTATGATCCTGGTGCATTTCTGTGATGTTGTCTGGGTGTTATTTTAAGGCCGCAGGTTAACCAAAACCTTATAAGACCTGTGGTTTTTACTTCAAGGACACCCTATGAAAATCTCTCTGTTTAAAAGCCTCTACTTTCAGGTCCTGACAGCAATTGCCATTGGTATTCTCCTTGGCCATTACTACCCTGAATTAGGCGCACAAATGAAACCGCTTGGCGACGCGTTCGTTAAGCTGATCAAGATGGTCATCGCACCGGTTATCTTCTGTACTGTCGTGACTGGCATTGCAGGCATGGAAAGTATGAAAGCGGTGGGCCGTACAGGTGCAGTTGCGCTGCTTTACTTTGAGATTGTCAGTACGATTGCGCTGATCATTGGTCTCATCATCGTTAACGTGGTACAGCCCGGTGCCGGGATGAACGTCGATCCGGCAACGCTGGATGCGAAAGCGGTAGCGATTTACGCCGAACAGGCAAAAGACCAGGGAATCGTAGGCTTCCTGATGGATATTATCCCGGGCAGCGTCATTGGCGCCTTTGCCAGTGGTAACATCTTGCAGGTTCTGCTGTTTGCGGTGATGTTTGGTTTTGCCCTGCATCGTCTGGGCAGCAAAGGCCAACTGATTTTCAACGTCATTGAAAGCTTCTCGCAGGTCATTTTCGGCATCATCAACATGATCATGCGTCTGGCGCCAATCGGGGCGTTCGGGGCGATGGCGTTTACCATCGGTAAATATGGCGTGGGTACGCTGGTGCAGTTGGGGCAACTGATCGTTTGCTTCTACATCACCTGTATCCTGTTTGTGGTTGTTGTGCTGGGTTCGATCGCCCGTGCAACAGGCTTCAGCATCTTTAAGTTTATCCGCTATATTCGTGAAGAACTGCTGATCGTGCTGGGGACGTCCTCTTCCGAGTCTGCGTTACCGCGTATGCTCGACAAGATGGAAAAGCTTGGCTGTCGCAAGTCGGTTGTGGGGCTGGTGATTCCCACCGGCTATTCGTTTAACCTTGATGGAACCTCGATATACCTGACGATGGCGGCGGTGTTTATCGCCCAGGCCACCAACAGTCATATGGATATCTTCCATCAGATTACGCTGCTGGTGGTACTGCTGCTCTCCTCGAAAGGGGCGGCGGGCGTGACCGGAAGTGGCTTTATCGTGCTGGCGGCCACTATCTCTGCGGTTGGCCATCTGCCGGTTGCCGGTCTGGCGCTTATCCTCGGTATCGACCGTTTCATGTCTGAAGCCCGTGCGCTGACCAATCTGGTCGGTAACGGCGTGGCAACGGTCGTGGTCGCGAAGTGGGTGAAGGAACTGGACCACAAGAAGCTTGATGATGTGCTGAATAATCGTGCACCTGAAGGCAAAACGCACGAAATATCCTCTTAATTTCGATACTTATGACCGCAGTCCCTTGTGGGGCTGCGGGCTCCTGCGCATAATTGACCCCTGGGCCCGAATCCTTCAACATGGAGGTATCGGGTTTATTTCACTTCTTCCGTGACATTTTCATGTTCTTGCGGTCTAACACGAAGTGTTTTTAACGTCATATTCAGACAAGCCTAACTGGGGTTGTCTTTTTATTACCAGGATTGTTGATCAGGGGTTCACATGCAGGGCACAAAAATTCGACTTTTAGCGGGCGGTTTGCTGATGATGGCCACTGCTGGCTATGTGCAGGCAGATGCGCTCCAGCCTGACCCAGCATGGCAACAGGGGACGCTGGCGAATGGTTTACAGTGGCAAGTGTTAGCCACCCCGCAGCGCCCCAGCGACCGTATCGAGGTCCGCCTGCAGGTAAATACCGGTTCGCTCGCCGAAAGTACTCAACAGAGCGGTTTCAGTCATCTTATTCCCCGTATTGCGTTAACCCAAAGTGGCGGCCTTGATGCCGCGCAGGCACGTTCACTGTGGCAGCAGGGTTTTGACCCTAAACGTCCGATGCCGCCCGTCACCGTCTCTTACGACTCCACACAGTACAATCTCAGCCTGCCCAATAACCGCAGCGACCTGCTGAAAGAGTCGCTGAACTATCTGGCGAACACGATGGGCAAACTGACGATCACCCCCGACGTCGTCAATCATGCGCTAAACACAGAGGACATGGTCACCACGCTGCCCGTCGATACGAAAGACGGCTGGTGGCGCTATCGTCTGAAAGGGTCGGCGCTGTTGGGTCACGATCCTGCCGAGCCGGTAAAAATGCCGGTGGACGCGGAGAAAGTGCATGAGTTCTACCAGAAGTGGTACACCCCAGACGCGATGACGCTGATTGTTGTCGGCAACGTTGATGCGCGGTCGGTGGCCGAGCAAATCAACAAAACCTTTGGTGAACTGAAAGGGAAACGTGAAACCCCTGCGCCGGTGCCGACGCTCTCGCCGTTGCGTGCGGAGGCGGTGAGCATTATGACCGACGCGGTGCGCCAGGATCGTCTCTCTGTCATGTGGGATACGCCGTGGCAGCCGATTCGCGAGTCTGCCGCGCTGTTGCGCTACTGGCGCGCGGATTTAGCGCGTGAGGCGCTGTTCTGGCACGTCCAGCAGGCGCTGAGTAAGAACAACGCGAAAGATATCGGCCTCGGCTTTGACTGCCGCGTGCTGTTCCTGCGCGCGCAGTGCGCAATCAACATCGAATCGCCAAACGACAAGATTTCCGCCAATCTGAGCACCGTGGCGCGTGAACTGGCGAAGGTACGTGATAACGGCCTGCCGGAAGAAGAGTTCAACGCCCTGGTGGCGCAAAAGAATCTGGAACTGCAGAAACTGTTTGCGACCTACGCTCGTACCGATACCGATATTCTCATCAGTCAGCGTCTGCGCTCGCTGCAAAATCAGGTCGTAGATATCGCGCCTGAACAGTACCAGCGTTTGCGTCAGGACTTCCTGAACAGCCTGACCGTTGAGATGTTGAATCAGGATCTGCGTCAGCAGTTGTCGCAGGATATGGCGCTGATTCTGCTACAGCCGAAAGGCGAACCGGAATTCAACATGAAAGAGTTGCAGGCGACGTGGGATCAAATCATGGCGCCGGTGACTGCCGCGGCGACACCGGCAGAAACGGATGATGCGCATCCGGAAGTGACAGATATTCCGGCTGCACGGTAGGGTGGATTGCCTGATGATGCTGCGCTTATCCGGCCTGGAAGAACGCGTTTCCCGGGCCGGATAAGGCGTTTACGCCGCGCCTGCGGCGTTGGTCTTACTGCGGCATGGCGTCGCGTGGGATAATCGCCCCGCGATGCTGAATAACGGTGCTGGCGGTCAGGTGGCCTCGTTTGGCAGCGTTAACCGCATCGCCGCCGGTCAGGCGAACGGCCAGATACCCGGCGCTGAACGAATCGCCAGCGGCGGTGGTATCGATCACTTTTTCTTTCGGCAGTTTCACCGCAGGAACGTCGATCGGTGCGTTACCGTCGACAGACACCAGGCACGAATCCGCACCGCGTTTCACCACCACTTCCTGCACACCCGCGGCATGCGTCCGTGCGATCACCTCTTCAACCGGCTTCACGCCCCAGAGCAAATCTTCGTCGTCCAGCGTCAGGAAGGCAATATCAGTGCATTCCAGCATCTTCTGATACACCTGCCGGGTCTCTTCTTTGCTGGCCCACAGGCGCGGACGATAGTTGTTGTCGAAAATCACTTTCCCGCCGTTGGCGCGGCATTCTCGCAGCAGCGACAGCAGTTTGTCGCGGCTGGATGGGCTCAGGATCGCGAGGCTGATACCGCTCAGGTAGAGATAATCAAAGGTCGCCAGCTCTTCGCAGATAGCCGCTGACTGTTCGCTCTCCAGCCAGAATTTCGCTGCTGCTTCGTTGCGCCAGTAATAGAACGTCCGCTCACCGGTGCTGTCCGTCTCGATGTAGTAGAGGCCAGGCAGACGGTTTTCCATGCGCTGCGTCAGCGAGGTATCCACGTTTTCGCCTTGCCATGACTCGAGCATCTGCTGGCTGAAACTGTCCGTGCCCAGCGCCGTGACGTAGTGCACGGAGAGCGCCGCAGCATCAACCTGACGGGCAATGTAAACGGAGGTATTCAATGTGTCGCCACCGAATCCGCGCTGAACATCTGCGCCTTTCTGTGACAGCTCAATCATGCATTCGCCAATCACGGCAATCTTTTTGGACATAGTCGTGAACCTGCTTAAAAAAAGTTAGCGTTAGTGTGCGCTGTGGGTGTTAGGTGGTCAATCATATTAAAACAACGTTCCAAAATTTTTTTTGAGCCAGTCCGTATTCTGCATTGATTTTTACAAAACCGTTTTCGATTTTGCGCGAGGCTGAACATAAAGTTCTCCGTCCGAAGGCCGATAACCTTTGACGAGTCGGGGCAGTAACACACTTAATCACGGGACATCTGAGATGATAAACCAGGTTATCCAGCAGCGAAGCAATTCCGAGGCGAGCGTTGAAAGCTTGCAGGATCGGCGCTTTTGGCTGCAGTGCGAGCGTGCTTACACTTATCAGCCGATTTACCGGACCGACGGACGCCTGTTAGCCGTTGAGCTGTTGACGGTGGTGACGCATCCGGACAACCCAACCCAACGTATCGCGCCTGACCGTTATTTTGCCGGGGTGGCGGTGCGCCATCGCATTGATATCGTCAAAGAACAACTTCAGCTACTGGAGCAGAAGACCGACTTTTTCCAGCGTCATGAATTGCTGGCCTCTGTGAATGTCGATGGCCCGACGCTCTTCGCCATGCGCCAGCAACCCAACATGGTGCAGATGATTGAGCGGATGTCGTGGCTGCGTTTTGAGCTGGTCGAACATATCCATCTACCAAAAGAATCCTCGTTTGCCAGCATGTGCGAATTTGGTCCGCTGTGGCTGGATGATTTCGGCACCGGGATGGCGAATTTCTCTGCGCTGAATGAAGTCCGTTATGACTACATTAAAGTCGCGCGCGAACTGTTCGTGATGCTTCGCCAGACGCCAGAGGGGCGCAATCTCTTCACCATGCTGCTGCAACTGATGAACCGCTATTGCCGCGGCGTGATCGTTGAAGGGGTGGAAACGCTGGAAGAGTGGCGCGACGTACAACGTTCTCCTGCCTTTGCTGCACAGGGCTATTTTCTGTCGCGCCCGGTCCCGTTCGCCTACCTCGATGAGGTCATTCTGTCACTGTAAAAACCGGCAGTTTCCGCTAACTCCGTCTGGCTGGACTATCTTTAGGACAGGCAAGGAAAGACGTGAGGATGCTAACTATGACCAAAGCCGGAAAAATAACTGCAGTGATAACAGGGACTTTCTTGTTGTTGATCGTGGTCGTTATCGTGTTGATAGCGACATTTGACTGGAACCGCCTCAAACCGACCATCAACCAGAAAGTCTCTACCGAACTTAACCGACCGTTCGCTATTCGCGGTGATTTGGGCGTTGTCTGGGAACGCCAGAAGCAGGAGACCGGCTGGCGCAGTTGGGTGCCGTGGCCGCACGTACATGCTGAAGATATTATCCTCGGCAATCCCCCCGACATTCCTGAAGTGACGATGGTGCACCTTCCCCGCGTCGACGCGACGATCGCCCCGCTGGCGTTGTTAAGCAAAACCGTCTGGCTGCCGTGGATCAAGCTGGTGAAACCCGATGCGCGGCTGATTCGCCTGTCCGAGAAAAACAATAACTGGACCTTCGACCTCGCGAATAGCGAAAACAAAGACCCGAATGCGCAGCCGTCTGACTGGTCCTTCCGGCTGGACACTATTCTCTTCGATCAGGGGCGGATCGCTATCGACGATAAGGTCAGTAAAGCTGATATTGAGATCCTGGTCGATCCGCTGGGCAAACCGTTGCCGTTCAGTGAAGTCACGGGAAATAAAGCGAAAGGCGATAACGCGAAGGTTGAAGACTACGTATTTGGTCTGAAGGCGCAGGGGCGATACAACGGCGAACCGCTCACCGGAACGGGAAAAATGGGCGGCATGCTGGCGCTGCGTAGCGAAGGGGCAGCGTTTCCGGTACAGGCCGATTTCCGTTCCGGCAATACCCGGGTGGCGCTGGTGGGCGTGGTTAAGGACCCAATGAAGATGGGCGGCGTCGATCTGCAACTGAAATTCTCCGGGGATTCCCTGGGTGAGCTGTACGATCTGACGGGAGTGCTGCTGCCGGATACGCCGCCGTTCGAAACGGACGGTCGGCTGGTGGCGAAAATCGATACCAACGCATCATCGGTGTTTGACTACAGGGGGTTCAATGGGCGGATCGGCGACAGCGATATTCATGGTTCGCTGACCTATACGACAGGGAAACCGCGTCCGAAGCTGGAAGGAGAGGTGGAATCGCGCCAGCTCAGGCTGGCGGATTTAGGACCGCTGATCGGCGTCGATTCCGGTAAAGGCACAGAAAAAGCGCAGCGTTCGGAACAGAAAAAGGGCGAGAAGAGCGTACAACCCGCGGACAAAGTACTGCCTTATGACCGCTTCGAAACGGACAAATGGAACGTGATGGATGCCGATGTGCGCTTTAAAGGACGGCGTATTGAACATGGCAGCAGCCTGCCTGTCAGCGATCTCTCGACCCACATTCTTCTGCAGAATGCCGATCTGCGTCTGCAACCGTTGAAGTTTGGTCTGGCGGGCGGCAGCATCAATGCGAATATCCATCTGGAAGGGGATAAAAAGCCAATGCAGGGGCGTGCGGATATTCAGGCGCGGCGTTTAAAACTGAAAGAACTGATGCCGGACGTTGAACTGATGCAGAAAACGCTGGGGGAGATGAGCGGTGACGCCGAATTTCGCGGGACCGGGAATTCCGTGGCGGCGCTGCTGGGTAACAGCAACGGCAACCTGAAACTGCTGATGAACGACGGACTGATTAGCCGCAACCTGATGGAGATTGTCGGTCTGAACGTCGGGAACTTCATCGTCGGGCAGATCTTTGGCGATGACGAAGTGCGGGTTAACTGCGCGGCGGCGAATCTGGATATCGTAAACGGCGTGGCGCGCCCACAAATTTTCGCGTTCGACACTGAAAACGCGCTGATCAACGTCACCGGGACGGCGAGCTTTGCCTCCGAACAGCTGGATTTGACCATCGACCCGGAGAGCAAAGGCATCCGCATTATTACCTTGCGTTCGCCGTTGTATGTGCGCGGAACGTTTAAGAACCCTCAGGCGGGGGTAAAGGCCGGGCCGTTGATTGCGCGTGGCGCGGTAGCCGCGGCGCTGGCGACGTTAGTGACGCCTGCCGCCGCGCTGCTGGCGCTGATTTCACCGTCAGAAGGTGACGCCAACCAGTGCCGGACGATATTGTCGCAGTTGAAGAAGTGATGCGCAGTGCCGGGTAAGGCGTCGCCTCTACCCGGCATGTAAAGATTACAGCGACTGATGACGCGTTTCGTGAGTTAACAGCAGCGCGATCAGGGTTAATGCCGCCATCGATGCCAGGTAGGTTCCTACGGCGGCAAGACCATAATTGGACTGCAACCACGCGGCGATATACGGTGCGACGGATGCCCCGAGAATCGAAGAGACGTTATAGGAGAACGATGCGCCGGTGTAACGCACTTCCGTCGGGAACAGCTCAGGCAACAGTGCGCCCATCGGCCCGAACGTCAGCCCCATCAGGCTCAGCCCAAGCAGCAGGAAGGCGAAGACCAGCGCCGGATTGCCGGATCCCAGCAGCGGTTTAAAGGCGAACAGCGCGAACAGGATAATCATTGTGGTGATGATGACCATGCTCTTGCGGCGACCAAACGCGTCTGCGAGCAGACCGGCGACCGGCACCATCACGCCAAAGCCAATGACCGCCATCATCAGCATCCACAACACGTCGTTGCGCGGCAGGCCCAGACCGACCGGCGCAGCGGCGGTACTGAACGTCATCGAATACACGGTCATGATATAGAACAGCGTATAGGTCGCCAGCATGATGAACGTGCCGAGAATGGTCACGCGAACGTGTTTAGTCAGCAACGTACCCAGCGGGATTTTCACCTGTTTTTTCGCGGCGGCCACTTTAGCGAAAACCGGCGTCTCATGCAGGGAAACGCGGACGTACAGGCCGATAATCACCAGCACCGCTGAGAAGATAAACGGAACACGCCAGCCCCAGCTCATGAACTGCTCATCCGTCAGCAGCCAGGAGAGCAGCAGGAAGGTGCCGTTAGCAAAGAAAAAGCCAATCGGTGCGCCCAGTTGCGGGAACGAGCCATACAGCGCGCGCTTACGCGGCGGGGCGTTCTCTGTCGCCAGCAGCGCCGCGCCGCCCCATTCACCACCCAGTCCCAGCCCCTGCCCAAAACGAGCCAGCGCCAGCAGAAGTGGGGCGAAAATGCCAATGGTGGCATAGCCTGGCAGCAGGCCGATGATCACCGTTGAGATCCCCATTGTCAGCAAAGACGCCACCAGCGTCACTTTACGTCCTACCCGATCGCCAAAGTGGCCGAAGAGCGCGGAACCAATTGGACGCGCGACAAAGGCGATGGCAAACGTGGCGAGCGACTGTAGCGTTGCCGCTGTCGGGTCGCCCTGCGGGAAGAAGATGTGCGGGAAGACAATCACGGCGGCGGTCGCATAAATATAGAAGTCGAAGAACTCAATGGCGGTGCCAATGAGCGAGGCGACGACGACCTTATTGCGCGAATTGACCGGAGTATGTTCCTGTTCGTTATCGAGTGTGGTGGCGGTTGCTTGCATAGTATTTTCTTATTTTTTGGCGAACGAACGGCCATATTACGCACAGCAAAAGCGACAATTCAATCTGTAACAATCGCTCGATATGGTTAAAAATCAGGCAAAAAGCGAATAATGTTTGCGCCTGCGATTTCTCGTCCATGAAATGCTTCACATAATTTAAAAATGAGTGGATAAAACTGGTTTTTGGTTAAATAAAAGTTAAGGACTGGATTTATGTGCTAAATGAACGGAGCGAGGCGGAAGTAAGTGCCTGAACATATTGCCGGATGGCGACGTAAGACACTTATCTGGCCTGGGTAGCGGGTGAAAGGTAGGCCGGATAAGCACAGCGCCATCCGGCATAATACCGCGCATCAACGGTGCGTTTTGCCCGGCATCCGGGGATCGTCTTTGTATTCGGCGGTTGCAATCCACGCCGCGCAGAACAGCGTCAGACGTGCGAAAAAGTAGAAGAACGCCATCAGTCCTAGTACGGAACCAAACGCCGCGCCGGAAGGGGATTTCACCAGCGCCGGCAGCGTCCAGGTCATGATGATTTTAATGACTTCAAAGCCAATCGCCGCAATCAGCGTGCCGCGAATCAATGCCTTTTTACGTGGACGATGACGCGGCAGACGCCAGAAAATCCAGAAGAACAACAGGTAGTTGGCAAAAATGGAGATCGCCAGGCCAATCAACCGCCAGGTGGGCTTTAGCCACTCGATGCTGTCGAGATAGAGGGCGGAGATAATCATCTGTTGCGCCGAACCGGCGACGGAAGTGATCGACAGCGTCACAATCAGTGCAATCAACAGGCCAATCAGTGAGATGAAATCGCGCAGGTATTTGATCCAGATTTTTTCCTGATCCTGCGGCGTGCGCTCCCAGACGTCCCGCGACTGGGCGCGGATCGCCTCGCGCAGGTTGCCCATCCAGTTAATCCCGGAGTAGAGGGCGATCCCTAACCCGACCAGACCAACGGTGGTACGCTGCTGTACCGCCGTATTGATGGTGCTTTTCAGCGTAGCGGCAAGCGTCGGGTCGCTGACGTTCATCAGGATTTTAGTGAAGATGTCCTGCAACAGCGTGGGATGCGAGGCAAGAATAAAGCCTGCGGCGGCAAACGACACCATCAGGATGGGGATCATCGACAAAAACGAGAAGTAGGTAATGGCCGCGCCGAACTGGTTCCCTAACCGATCGTTAAAGCGTTCAGCCGCGCGGAGCAGATGCGCAATCACCGGAATGCGCTGGATTTTTTCGACGGTGGTGGTCACCGTTTTCAGCGTCTCGCTGGCGGTGCTTTTCTTCTCGTGCTCGGCGTCCCCGGTCGTGTCGATTTTGCGTACCGGGTCGTGTTCAAGTTCCTGAGTGGGGCGTTTTACGTCGTTATCCTGCATCATCAGGTCAGGCGTCCTTTTTTTGTTAATTCTCTGGACAGTATAGCGTCTCAGTCCACGTAGTCCTTCATTACCCCGGTCAGCCACTCCATAAACAGGTGCACACGGCGTGAAAGATTACGCCGGTGCGGGTAAAGCAGCGATACCGGCATCGGCAAGGCGCGGTATTGCGGCAGCACCTCAACGAGCGTGCCATTGCGTAACGCCTCACGAACCCCGACGCGCGGAACCTGAATAATTCCCAGCCCAGCCAGACAGGCGGCGTGATAGGTTTCGGTGCTGTTAACCGTTAGCGTACCGCCGGTTTTTATCCACTGTGTCCCGCTGCTGGTGGCGATTTCAAAGCCCGGCGGTCGTGTTCCCAGATTTTGCGAGTAATGCACCACCGCATGGGAGGCGAGGTCTTCAAGGCTTTCCGGATAGCCAAAACGCGTCAGGTACTGTTGGCTGGCGCAGTTGATCACGGTAAGCTTGCCCAGCGGACGCGCGATCAGGCCCGAGTCTTTCAGCGTGCCGACGCGCACCACGCAGTCAAAACCTTCGCGGATCAAATCCACCAGTCGGTCACTGCTGCTGAGCTCCAGTTCAATCCCAGGGTACTGCTGCAAAAAGGCGGGCAGGCGGGGGATCACCAGATTTCGCGCGACGCCAACCGGCATATCGACCCGTAGCTTACCGCTGATGCTGGTGGGATCGTGCTGAAACAGACCGTCCAGTTCATCCAGATTGCTCAACAGATCTTTCGCCCGTTCGTAATAGACCATGCCGTCCTGCGTCAGTTGTACCCGCCGCGTGGTGCGGTGTAAAAGCTGGGTGCCAAGATGGTTTTCCAGCGCCTGAATCTGGCGCGATACGCTACCTTTCGGGAGTCCGAGCGTGTCGGCAGCGCGAGAAAAACTCTCCAGCTCTGCGACACGAATGAATAACTGCATTGCATGAATTTTATCCATCCTGTAGCCCTATTGTTGTTCCAGATGAAACAGTCATGCGCAATTAGCGACATTTATTGTTTTTCTATCACCTAATAAGCTTTACCTCAATCCACACAACAGCTGAAATGAGGTTTCTTATGACGCAACGTATCGCATTGGTGACCGGCGGGAGCCGCGGGCTGGGTAAAAATGCCGCGCTTAAGCTGGCGGACAAAGGAACGGATATTCTCTTTACTTACCACAGTCAACAGCAGGCGGCGCGGGATGTCGTCGCTGAAATTGAGCAAAAAGGCAGGAAAGCGGCGGCAATTCAATTGAATGTCGGTGATAGTGCCAGTTTTGCAGCTTTTGCCTCTGAGGTGAAAACGCAACTGAATACTCACTGGAACAGAGAGACGTTTGATTATTTAGTGAACAATGCCGGGATCGGGCTATACGCGCCGTATGCTGACACCTCAGAAGAGATGTTTGACGAACTGATGCGCATCCATTTTAAAGGCCCGTTTTTCCTGACGCAGCACCTGTTGCCGTTGATTAACGAGGGCGGACGTATTCTTAATGTTTCAACCGGGCTGGCGCGTTTTGCCCTGCCGGGGTATGCCGCCTACGCGTCAATGAAAGGGGCGATGGAAGTGCTGACGCGCTACCAGGCGAAAGAACTGGGTGCGCGTGGGATCTCGGTGAATGCCATTGCGCCCGGCGCCATTGAGACCGATTTTGGCGGTGGCCATCTGCGGGATAATAAAGAACTGAATGCGTATGTGGCTTCGCAGACGGCGCTGGGCCGCGCCGGTTTGCCCGATGATATTGGCGATGCGATTGCGGCGTTACTAAGCGACGAACTGGCATGGATGACGGCGCAGCGTATTGAAGTCTCGGGTGGGATGTTCCTGTAAGCTGAATTCAGCGAGCCTTTACGTGCGATGAATGATCATGAAATGCGAATTTTAATTCTGTAACATAATTTCGCGCAGGCGATAATTTCTTTTCTCCTGCGCGTTCGTTATTCTCACTGAAATTAAATTTTCAATTAAGATAGTGGGTAGTGAAATATAAGGAATTTCTTAAGTCATTGCCCGTTTTTTATCCCCGGATGTAATTCTCGTGTTTCAGCTGTAAAAAAATGTTTTTTTACTTCTCTCCCGACGTGATATCTGTAAAATGGCCCCCTGCCAAATGGCGAATGTTTATTTTACCCATCGGGTAATACCCTTCCCCTCCTTAATGTTATTATCGGAAACGGTGGAGAGAGTAATGCAAATCATCATGTTTGACAGGCAGTCAATATTTATTCATGGAATGAAAATCAGTTTACAGCAACGAATTCCAGGAGTGAGTATTCAGGGTGTCAGTCAGGCCGATGAACTCTGGTATAAACTGGAAGAAAACCCGGAAGCCCTGCTCATGCTGGATGGCGATCTTGACGGTGAGTTTTGCCGTTGGATCCTGCAAAAAACGGTGCAACAGTTCCCCCTCGTCAAAACCTTAATTATCGCGACGGACTGCGCGAAAAAAGGTTTACAGGAACTGACGCAATATAATGTGCTCGCGATTATTTCCCGCGATTCTGAACCGGAAAAATTTGTACTGGCGATCAATAGCGTTGCGATGGGGATGATGTTTTTACCTGGCGAATGGCTAACGACTCCGGCTGCGGAATATCGTGATATTCATGCATTAAGCGCCCGGCAGAGGGAAATTTTGACGATGCTGGCATCAGGCGAGTCAAATAAGGAAATTGGCCGGGCGTTAAATATCAGTACCGGAACGGTGAAAGCGCATCTTGAATCACTCTACCGCCGACTGGATGTTAA
>NZ_JBFWLF010000102.1:0-13800 GCF_050252275.1 Citrobacter sp.
ATCGTCGAAAATAGTTTGGGCGAAAACTCTTTATTCTTAAAAGTAGCTATCGGATCATGAGCATCCCATATTTGTATGGCTGTTTCATAGGATACGGGGTTCGCCAGCCAAAGTGGATCTGGGCCAGTGCCAAAAACACGATAAAAACCAACTAAATCAGAAAGTAAGTCCTCAACGCTAAAACCACTATCGGTATACCAGTTGAAGAGAATTGAGTCTTGCCATGCTTCAAATCTTTTTGCAGTTCCATACATAATGGTTAAGGCAACCTTTGCCTTAAGGGCAGGAGAAAGGCATGAGCGAACCATAACCTGCGTATGTACACCAGTATGAAAATTCAGGTCAACACCAAATAATCTTCTCCTTACTTCCATTTCCTGGTAATAATTTACTGGGAAGTACCAGTCATTGAATTTTTCATAGTATCTAGCAAAATGTTCTTGTTCCAGTTTTCTCTTTAACACTCTGGCATCATTCCCTTGCGCATGACCTAAATCAATCCATCCCAATTCCTCAGTATAAACAAGCCCATAATTTTTTGTTGTGGCAAACATACCATCAGTAATATCCATACGCTTACTCATCTGATACCTCCTATATGAAAATTTTTATAGCAGATGAAGTTTTACAGAACAAATACAATGTTCTTATTTTTTATAGCGAACGATACACGAAATATATTATTCACAACCGGCACGGAACTCGCTCGGACTGGCGCCAGTACATTTTTTAAAGACGCGGGAGAAATAGAGCTGGTCGTCGAACCCGACATTGCGTCCAACGGTAGCAATCGGCATGCGTGTTGTACTGAGCAGCAGCTTCGCCTGGCTGATCCGCTGATCCTCACGCCAGCTCAACACGCTGATACCCAACTGTTGACGGAACAGGTGCGACAGGCGCGATGGCGACAGGCAGACATGCTGAGCAACGCTGGCAATATCGAAATGGCTGTCCGCCAGATGATCGCTAATGTACTGACAGGCATCGCGCACGCGGTTATCCATCGGCGGATGCAGCGAAGCGTTGATCGCCTCCATGCGCCTCAGCAGTAACTGCTCCAGCAGGTTGATCGCCAGCAGTTCAGAGTAGCGCCCTTCCCCCTGTCCGGCGTGGATAATTTGGCCGAATAGCTCATTAAAGTGCGGCTGATGCGCTTCGTCCGGACGGAAAAAACCGGTCTGCGCAAAAATGGACGGCCAGGTGAGCCACTCCTGCCAGTAGGCGCGGGGACGAAAGTAAACCCACTGGTGATACCACTCGCTGGCATCCGGATGGCGTCCGTAGTGATGAATTTCACCCGGCGGGAACAACAAAATGTCACCGGGTCGGCAGACAAACTCCCGTCCCTGATTTTTAATCACCCCTTCCCCCCGAATCGTGAGGTTAAGGATATAGCCTTTCATCCCCAACGGCCTGTCGATAAAAAAATCCAGATATCCGTTGGCGTCTATCGGCGTTAAACCGGCGACCAGATGCGCGTTAAACGAGTACCCTGGCAGGAGAGGGTCATTTTGCGGTTCAGCCATAATTTCACGACTCCCGAGGTTCAGTGAGGAAACAAATTGTCCATATTACGCAGGACAGTATGGTTTGCGTCCTGCCTTGTTGCCGCACCATCACGGGCGGCCCCATCAACCCCGCTTGTGAAAAGCATTATGTCACGACTCAGTGCGATGACTGCCACAAAAACGGGTAACAAAAGTGTCTATAACCAGAGCAGAAATGTCCACATTGATTATTTGCACGGCGTCACACTTTGCGATGCCATAGCATTTTAATCCATAAGATTAGCGGATCCTACCTGACGGTTTTTATCCCCACTCACTACTGTTTCTCCATACCCGTATTTCTGGATGGAGCAAGAGGATGGCAATTGCAATTGGCCTCGATTTTGGCAGTGATTCTGTGCGCGCGCTGGCTGTGGAATGCGCCACCGGCGAAGAGATCGCCACCAGCGTTGAGTGGTACCCGCGCTGGCAGGAAGGACGTTTTTGTGACGCCCCGAACAACCGGTTCCGCCATCATCCCCGCGACTACATGGAGTCGATGGAAGCCGCACTGAAAAGCGTATTGGCGGAACTCAGCGCGGCGCAACGTGCCGAGGTCGTTGGAATTGGCGTCGACAGTACGGGCTCAACGCCAGCGCCGATTGACGCCGATGGCAACGTGCTGGCACTCCGGGAAGAGTTCGCGGAAAACCCAAACGCGATGTTCGTCCTGTGGAAAGACCACACGTCAGTGGAAGAAGCCGAAGCCATTACCCGTCTGTGCCATACGCCGGGCAACGTCGATTACTCCCGTTACATCGGCGGCATTTACTCCAGCGAATGGTTCTGGGCCAAGATCCTTCATGTCACCCGCGAAGACCGCGCAGTTGCCCAGGCTGCCGTCTCGTGGGTTGAGCTGTGCGACTGGGTGCCAGCCCTCCTTTCTGGTACTACGCGCCCGCAGGATATCCGCCGGGGTCGTTGCAGCGCCGGGCACAAATCATTATGGCATGAAAGCTGGGGCGGTCTGCCGCCTGCCAGTTTCTTCGACGAGCTCGATCCGCTGATTAACCAGCATTTGCAATACCCCCTGTTCACCGACACGTTCACTGCCGATCTGCCAGTTGGAACGCTGTGCGCCGAGTGGGCGCAGCGCCTTGGTCTGCCGGAGAACGTCGTCATCTCTGGCGGCGCGTTCGACTGCCACATGGGTGCCGTCGGCGCGGGCGCACAGCCCAATGCGCTGGTGAAAGTCATTGGAACCTCCACCTGCGACATCCTGATTGCGGACAAACAGAGCGTCGGCGAGCGCGCCGTGAAAGGCATTTGTGGGCAAGTCGATGGCAGTGTGGTCCCCGGTTTTATCGGTCTGGAGGCCGGACAGTCTGCCTTTGGCGATATCTACGCGTGGTTTGGCCGCATTCTCGGCTGGCCGCTGGAGCAACTCGCCGCGCAACATCCGGAACTGAAAGCGCAGATCAGCGCCAGCCAAAAACAACTGCTGCCCACGCTGACCGACGCCTGGGCGAAAAACCCATCGCTGGATCACCTGCCGGTGGTGCTTGACTGGTTTAACGGCCGCCGCACGCCGAACGCAAACCAACGTCTGAAAGGGGTGGTGACCGATCTGAATCTGGCCACGGATGCCCCGGCGCTGTTCGGCGGTCTGATAGCCGCAACCGCCTTTGGCGCAAGAGCCATTATGGAATGCTTTACCGAACAAGGTATTGCGGTTAACAACGTCATGGCGCTGGGCGGCATCGCCAGGAAAAACAAGGTCATTATGCAGGCCTGCTGCGATGTCCTGAACCGTCCACTACAAATCGTCGCCTCCGATCAGTGCTGTGCGCTGGGCGCAGCCATCTTCGCCGCCGTGGCTGCCGGGGTGCATGCCGATATTCCTGCGGCGCAGCAGAAAATGGCCAGCGCGGTGGAAAACACGCTGCAACCTCGCCCCGACCAGGCACAACGTTTCGAACAGCTTTATCGCCGCTACCAGCAGTGGGCGGTAAGCGCTGAGCAACATTATCTTCCGACTGCCACCCCGGTTAATACTGCGCCGGCTGACCAGGCAACCCTGACTCACTAAGGACACGACAATGACTATTTTTGATAACTATGAAGTGTGGTTTGTAATTGGCAGCCAGCATTTGTACGGCCCTGAGACGCTGCGTCAGGTTACTCGGCACGCGGAGCACGTCGTCAAAGCGCTGAATACCGAAGCGAAACTACCCTGCAAGCTGGTGTTAAAACCACTGGGGACCACACCGGATGAAATCACCGCCATTTGCCGTGACGCGAACTATGACGATCGTTGTGCGGGTCTGGTGGTCTGGCTGCATACCTTCTCTCCAGCCAAAATGTGGATCAACGGCCTGACCATCCTCAATAAACCGTTGCTGCAATTCCACACCCAGTTCAATGCAGCCCTTCCGTGGGACAGCATCGACATGGACTTTATGAACCTCAACCAGACTGCGCACGGCGGTCGCGAGTTCGGCTTTATCGGCGCACGCATGCGCCAGCAACATGCGGTAGTCACCGGTCACTGGCAGGATCAACAGGCTCATGCCCGTATCGGTTCCTGGATGCGTCATGCGGTGTCGAAACAGGATACCCGTCATCTGAAAGTGTGCCGCTTTGGCGACAACATGCGTGAAGTGGCGGTTACCGATGGCGATAAAGTCGCCGCGCAGATCAAGTTCGGCTTCTCGGTCAACACCTGGGCTGTGGGCGATCTGGTGCAGGTGGTGAATTCCATCAGCGACGGCGACATCAATGCCCTGATTGACGAATACGAAAATAGCTACACCCTGACCGCCGCCACTCAGGTTCACGGTGAAAAACGCCAGAACGTGCTGGAAGCGGCGCGTATTGAACTGGGTATGAAGCGCTTTCTGGAGCAGGGCGGCTTCCACGCCTTCACGACCACCTTTGAAGATTTGCACGGTCTGAAACAGCTTCCGGGTCTGGCCGTACAACGCCTGATGCAGCAGGGCTATGGCTTTGCTGGCGAAGGCGACTGGAAAACTGCCGCTCTGCTTCGCATCATGAAAGTGATGTCAACCGGTCTGCAGGGCGGCACCTCCTTTATGGAGGATTACACCTATCACTTCGAGAAAGGCAACGATCTGGTGCTCGGCTCCCACATGCTGGAAGTGTGTCCGTCGATCGCGGTGGACGAAAAACCGATCCTTGATGTTCAGCATCTCGGCATTGGCGGTAAAGACGATCCTGCCCGTCTGATCTTCAATACGCAGACCGGTCCGGCGATCGTGGCCAGCCTGATCGACCTCGGCGATCGCTATCGTCTGCTGGTCAACTGCATCGACACCGTGAAAACCCCGCATGCGCTGCCGAAACTGCCGGTCGCCAACGCGCTGTGGAAGGCCCAACCGGACCTGCCGACCGCGTCTGAAGCGTGGATCCTGGCCGGCGGCGCGCACCATACCGTCTTCAGCCATGCGCTGGATCTCAACGACATGCGTCAGTTCGCCGAAATGCACGATATCGAAATCACCGTGATTGATAACGATACCCGCCTGCCCGCCTTCAAGGACGCGCTGCGCTGGA
Organism: Citrobacter sp.; assembly: GCF_050252275.1. NCBI lineage: Bacteria > Pseudomonadati > Pseudomonadota > Gammaproteobacteria > Enterobacterales > Enterobacteriaceae > Citrobacter > Citrobacter sp. The sequence goes on from NZ_JBFWLF010000102.1 coordinate 5,061, forward strand.
ACGACATGTATTACGGCTTTAAACGTTAAGCAAATGGTTGCCTGATGGCGCTTTGCTGAATCAGGCCTACATCTCTGTGTAGGCCTGATAACGCGTTTACACCGTCATCAGGCAGGGAGAAAAACATGCTAGAAGATCTCAAACGCCAGGTACTGGCAGCGAATCTGGCGCTGCCAAAGCACAACCTGGTCACGCTCACCTGGGGGAACGTCAGTGCCGTCGATCGCGACCACGGCGTCTTTATCATTAAACCTTCCGGCGTTGATTACAGCGTGATGACCGCAGACGATATGGTGGTTGTCAGCATCGCGACGGGTGAAGTGATTGAAGGTCAGAAAAAACCCTCGTCCGATACGCCGACGCATCGTCTGCTGTACCAGGCTTTTCCCACCATTGGTGGTATTGTGCATACCCATTCGCGCCACGCGACCATCTGGGCGCAGGCCGGACAGTCCATTCCGGCAACGGGCACCACGCATGCCGACTATTTCTACGGCCCCATCCCTTGCACCCGCAAAATGACCAGCCACGAGATCAACGGCGAGTATGAATGGGAAACCGGCAAGGTGATCGTCGAAACCTTTAAGATGCATGGAATAGACGCCGCGCAAATGCCAGGCGTACTGGTGCATTCACACGGTCCCTTTGCGTGGGGGAAAAATGCCGAAGACGCGGTGCATAACGCCATCGTCTTAGAAGAGGTTGCCTACATGGGCATTTTCTGCCGCCAGCTCGCGCCACAGTTACCCGAGATGCAGCAAACGTTGCTGGATAAGCATTACCTGCGCAAGCACGGAGCGAAAGCCTACTACGGGCAGTAGCAGCGCCAATAACTGTATAAAACCCCAGCACAACACGTTGAACCAGGCTATAATCATGCCTGGTTTTTTTGATGGATAAACAGCGTGGCGCAGGCAGGTTTTATCTTAACCCGGCACTGGCGGGATACGTCGCAGGGAACTGAAGTCTCCTTCTGGCTGGCAACAGACAGCGGGCCTTTGCAGGTCACGCTTGCGCCGCAGGAGTCCGTTGCGTTTATCCCTACCGCGCTAACCGCCCGCGTCACGTCGTTATTAAGCAGTGAAAATGGCTATCGTCTGACGCCGCTCAACCTCAAAGATTTTCATCGTCAGCCGGTTTCGGGTCTTTACTGCCGTTCGCATCGCCAGTTGATGCGACTGGAAAAGCTGTTGCGTGAGAATGGAGTGACGGTTTATGAAGGCGATGTCCGCCCGCCGGAGCGTTATCTGATGGAACGCTTTATCACCTCGCCGGTGTGGGTCGAAGGTGAGACGCGCAACGGTGCAATCGTCAATGCGCGATTAAAGCCCCATCCCGACTATCGTCCGCCGCTCAAGTGGTTGTCTCTGGATATTGAAACCACCCGCCACGGCGAGTTGTACTGCATTGGGCTTGAAGGCTGCGGGCAGCGCATTGTCTATATGCTCGGCCCCGAAAATGGCGATTCATCAGCGCTCGATTTCCAGCTTGAGTACGTCAACAGCCGCCCACAACTGTTGGAAAAGCTTAACGAATGGGTTGCCCGCCACGATCCCGACCTCATCATCGGCTGGAACGTGGTGCAGTTCGACCTGCGCGTGTTGCAAAAACATGCTGAGCGCTACCGTATCCCGCTGCGTTTTGGCCGCGATAACAGCGAACTCGAGTGGCGTGAGCACGGTTTTAAAAATGGCGTTTTTTTCGCCCAGGCGAAAGGTCGGCTGATCGTGGATGGTATTGAGGCGCTGAAGTCTGCCTTCTGGAATTTCTCGTCGTTTTCGCTGGAGACCGTTTCGCAGGAACTGCTGGGGGAAGGTAAATCGATCGATAATCCCTGGGATCGCATGGATGAGATCGACAGACGTTTTGCCGAAGATAAACCCGCGCTCGCCACCTACAATCTGAAAGATTGCGAGCTGGTGACGCGAGTCTTTCATAAAACCGAGATCGTGCCGTTCCTGTTAGAACGAGCCACGGTTAACGGATTACCTGTCGATCGTCACGGCGGTTCGGTCGCCGCGTTTGGCCATCTCTATTTTCCACGTATGCATCGCGCCGGTTACGTTGCGCCGAACCTTGGTGAAGTGCCGCCCCACGCCAGCCCCGGCGGTTACGTGATGGATTCGCGTCCCGGCTTGTATGATTCGGTGCTGGTGCTGGATTACAAAAGCCTGTACCCCTCGATCATTCGCACCTTTTTGATCGACCCAGTCGGACTGGTGGAAGGGATGGCGCACCCGGATCCCGAACACAGCACCGAAGGATTTCTCGACGCCTGGTTCTCGCGGGAAAAACACTGCCTGCCAGAGATCGTGACGTCGATCTGGCAGGGGCGTGACGACGCCAAACGGCACGGTAATAAACCGCTTTCTCAGGCGCTGAAGATCATCATGAATGCCTTTTACGGTGTGCTCGGCACGACGGCCTGCCGCTTTTTCGATCCGCGCCTGGCGTCGTCGATCACCATGCGCGGTCACGCGATCATGCGTCAGACCAAAGCGCTCATTGAAGCCCAGGGCTATGACGTAATTTATGGCGACACCGACTCCACCTTCGTCTGGCTGAAGCGCGCCCACACAGAAGAGGAAGCGGCGAAAATTGGTCGCGCGTTAGTGGCACACGTCAACGCCTGGTGGACGCAATCGCTTCAAGAGAAGAACCTTACCAGCGCGCTGGAACTGGAGTATGAAACGCATTTCTGCCGCTTTCTGATGCCCACCATTCGTGGCGCGGATACCGGCAGCAAAAAACGCTACGCGGGTTTGATTCAGGAAGGAGAAAACCAGCGGATGGTGTTTAAAGGGCTGGAAACCGTGCGTACCGACTGGACACCGCTGGCGCAGCAGTTCCAGCAAGAATTGTATCTGCGCATATTTCGTCACGAACCGTATCAGGATTACGTACGTGAAACCATTGATCGGCTGATGGCGGGCGAGCTGGACGAGCGTCTGGTCTATCGTAAGCGGCTGCGTCGACCGTTAAGCGAGTACCAGCGCAACGTTCCACCACACGTGCGCGCCGCCAGACTGGCTGATGAAGAAAACCTGAAGCGGGGACGCCCGGCGCAGTACCAGAACCGCGGCACCATTCACTATGTCTGGACCCTGAACGGTCCGGAGCCAAAGGATTATCAACACTCGCCGCTGGATTACGAGCATTACCTGACGCGCCAGCTCCAGCCCGTCGCGGAAGGAATTCTTCCCTTCATTGATGATAACTTTGCTACACTACTGACAGGCCAATTAGGGTTATTTTGACGCGTGACGAATCCATCGCCATCCATTACCATAGCGCCCTTTCCATTCCTGGACCCCATTTACCGTTCTGCCATAGCATCTCCCTGGCAGAGGGTGATTATTGCCTGCAATTAAAGATATAGAGCCGAACAAATATGCCTTTTACACTTGGTCAACGCTGGATCAGCGATACAGAAAGCGAACTGGGACTTGGAACCGTTGTCGCCATGGATGCGCGCACCGTCACTTTGCTTTTCCCCTCCACCGGTGAAAACCGTCTGTATGCGCGCAGTGACTCCCCCGTGACCCGCGTGATGTTCAACCCTGGCGATACCATTACCAGCCATGAAGGCTGGCAGCTGCAAATCGATGAAGTAAAAGAAGAAAATGGTTTGCTTGCCTACATTGGTACCCGTCTTGATACCGAAGAAGCCGGCGTCACGCTGCGTGAAGTCCTGCTCGACAGCAAACTGGCGTTCAGCAAACCGCAGGATCGCTTGTTTGCTGGTCAGATTGACCGCATGGATCGGTTTGCGCTGCGCTACCGCGCACGTAAATTTCAAAGTGAACAGTACCGCATGCCATGGAGCGGTCTGCGCGGCCAGCGCACCAGCCTGATCCCTCATCAGCTCAACATCGCCCACGATGTGGGTCGCCGTCATGCGCCGCGCGTACTGCTGGCAGATGAAGTGGGTCTGGGCAAAACCATTGAAGCCGGGATGATCCTGCATCAACAACTGCTTTCTGGCGCGGCAGAACGCGTGCTGATTATTGTGCCAGAAACCTTGCAGCATCAGTGGCTGGTCGAAATGCTGCGCCGTTTCAATCTGCGTTTCGCCCTGTTTGACGACGAACGCTACGCCGAAGCGCAGCACGATGCGTTTAACCCGTTCGAAACCGAACAACTGGTGATCTGTTCTTTGGACTTCGCCCGCCGTAACAAGCAGCGTCTGGAACACCTGTGCGATGCCGAGTGGGATCTGCTGGTTGTCGATGAAGCCCACCACCTCGTCTGGAGCGAAGAGGCGCCGAGCCGTGAATATGTGGCGATAGAACAACTGGCGGAACGCGTGCCAGGCGTACTGTTGCTGACCGCCACCCCGGAACAACTGGGTATGGAAAGCCACTTTGCGCGTCTGCGCCTGCTGGATCCCAACCGTTTCCACGATTTCGCACAGTTTGTTGAAGAGCAGAAAAATTATCGCCCGGTTGCCGACGCCGTCGCTATGCTGCTGGCCGGTAACAAGCTCAGCAATGAAGAGCTCAACATGCTGGGCGAACTGATTGGCGAGCAGGATATTGAACCGCTGCTGCAAACCGCGAACAGCGACCGCGACGGTGCGCAGAACGCGCGTCAGGAGCTGGTTTCCATGCTGATGGACCGCCACGGCACCAGCCGCGTGCTGTTCCGTAACACCCGTAACGGCGTAAAAGGCTTCCCGAAACGCGAACTGCACACCATTAAGCTGCCGCTGCCGACGCAGTATCAGACTGCCATTAAAGTGTCCGGCATCATGGGTGCCCGCAAAAACGCCGAAGACAGAGCGCGTGACATGCTCTATCCGGAACAGATTTATCAGGAATTTGAAGGCGATACCGGTACATGGTGGAACTTCGACCCGCGCGTTGAGTGGCTGATGGGCTACCTGACCAGTCATCGCTCACAGAAAGTGCTGGTGATCTGTGCGAAGGCGGCAACCGCCCTGCAGCTGGAGCAAGTGCTGCGCGAGCGCGAAGGTATCCGCGCGGCGGTCTTCCACGAAGGGATGTCGATTATCGAACGTGACCGCGCCGCCGCCTGGTTCGGCGAAGAGGACAGCGGTGCACAGGTGCTGCTGTGTTCAGAAATTGGCTCGGAAGGCCGTAACTTCCAGTTTGCCAGCAACCTGGTGATGTTCGACCTGCCATTTAACCCGGACCTGCTTGAACAGCGTATTGGTCGTCTCGACCGCATCGGCCAGGCGCACGATATCCAAATCCATGTCCCGTATTTAGAGAAAACCGCCCAGTCGGTGCTGGTTCGCTGGTATCACGAAGGTCTGGATGCGTTCGAACATACCTGCCCGACCGGTCGTGCTATTTATGACACGGTTTACAGCAACCTGATTAACTACCTGGCGGCGCCCGAAGAGACCGATGGCTTTGAGGATCTGATCAAAAGCTGTCGCGAACAACACGAAGCGCTGAAAGCGCAGCTGGAACAGGGCCGCGACCGTCTGCTGGAGATCCACTCCAACGGCGGCGAAAAAGCGCAGCAACTGGCCGAAAGTATTGAAGAGCAGGACGACGACACCAGCCTTATCGCCTTTGCCATGAACCTGTTTGATATCGTGGGGATTAACCAGGACGATCGCGGTGAAAACCTGATTGTGTTGACCCCATCCGATCACATGCTGGTGCCGGACTTCCCGGGGCTGCCGGAAGACGGTTGTACCATTACCTTTGAACGTGACGTGGCGCTGTCGCGTGAAGACGCGCAGTTTATTACCTGGGAACATCCGCTGATCCGTAACGGGCTGGATCTGATCCTCTCTGGTGATACCGGTAGCAGTACCATTTCCTTGTTGAAGAATAAGGCGCTACCGGTCGGTACGCTGCTTCTGGAACTGGTATACGTTGTGGAAGCCCAGGCACCGAAGCAGTTGCAGCTTAACCGCTTCCTGCCGCCGACGCCGGTGCGCATGCTGCTGGATAAAAACGGCAACAACCTCGCGGCGCAGGTGGAGTTTGAAACCTTCAACCGCCAGTTGAGTGCCGTAAACCGCCACACTGGCAGCAAACTGGTTAATGCGGTGCAGCAGGATGTTCATGCGATTCTGCAACTGGGTGAAGCGCAGGTTGAGAAGTCCGCCCGCGCCCTGATTGACGCGGCGCGTAATGAAGCGGATGAAAAACTGTCTGCTGAACTGTCGCGCCTGGAAGCGCTGCGCGCCGTCAACCCGAACATTCGTGATGATGAACTCGCGGCCATTGAAAGCAACCGTCAACAGGTGCTGGAAAGCCTGAATCAGGCAGGATGGCGTCTGGACGCGCTACGTCTTATCGTCGTCACGCATCAGTAACGGAGTCAAATATGGCGATGGAAAACTACAATCCGCCGCAGGATCCCTGGCTGGTGATCCTGTATCAGGATGAGCACATTATGGTGGTCAACAAGCCAAGCGGCCTGTTATCCGTGCCCGGTCGTCTTGAGGAGCATAAAGACAGCGTGATGACGCGTATCCAACGCGACTATCCACAGGCTGAATCTGTGCATCGTCTGGATATGGCCACCAGCGGCGTAATTGTAGTGGCCCTCACCAAGGCGGCAGAGCGAGAGCTGAAGCGTCAGTTTCGCGAGCGCGAGCCGAAAAAACAGTATGTGGCGCGGGTATGGGGACATCCTGCGCCCGCAGAGGGACTGGTGGATTTACCGCTCATCTGCGACTGGCCGAATCGTCCGAAACAGAAAGTGTGTTATGAAACCGGCAAAGCAGCGCAGACCGAATATGAAGTGGTGGAGTGTGCGGAAGATAACACCGCGCGAGTAGTGTTGAAGCCCATCACCGGACGTTCACACCAACTGCGCGTACATATGCTGGCGTTAGGCCACCCCATTCTCGGCGACCGTTTTTATGCCCCGCCTGAGGCGCTGGCGATGGCTCCCCGACTGCAACTGCATGCCGAGATGCTGACCATCACCCATCCCGCATACGGCAACAGCATGACGTTTAAAGCGCCAGCGGATTTTTAATCTTATAACGTAGCCCCTTTGAATTACGCTCGCGAATAGACACAAATCATTCGAGATGCATCGAGGCGGCAAGCGAAGAAATCCCCAGGAGCATAGATAACTATGTGACTGGGGTTTCACAGCGCGGCCAACAAAGAGGCAGCTTGAAGGATGCCGTGTATATTTATTTAAAGCCTTTCTGCTCTTTGAGCAGCTCGTAAGCCTTCTGAATTTCCTGCGCTTTTTGCTTCGCCATTTCCATCATTTCCGGCGGCAGACCTTTCGCCACCAGCTTATCCGGATGGTGCTCGCTCATCTGCTTACGGTAAGCACGTTTAATGGTAGTCGCATCGTCGGTAGGTTTAACCCCGAGGACGTTGCAGGCGTCCTCCAGCGTCGGGCCGCGTTGCGCCTGCTGCCAGCCACCGCCGCCGGACTGCTGCTGATAACCACCGCCAAACTGGGCTCCCCCTTGCATCATGCGCAGGAACTGATCGAACTGAGTGCGGGAAATACCCAACTCTTCGGCAATCACATACAGCACTTCACGCTCGTTGGGATGCAGTGAACCATCGGCAAACGCCGCCTGAATCTGAATTTCAAGAAACATACGAATAAGATCGAAGCGACCAAAACAGACGCTACGAAACTGGCGCATTTTTTCACGTAACGGGTAATTATCTGATTTTCCGATACGAAACGCATTTTGCGCAGCCGATCGCGATTCACCGTGCAAATTCATCCTGTCCATCAGCACATTGGCGACATGGATATCGGCTTCGGTAACACGTCCTTTCGATTTGGTTAAGTGCCCCATCACCTCAAAGGTGGTGGCAAAAAACAGCGCCTGACGCTCACGCTGGTTGGCAAACCACGCCATTTTGCGGCTGCGGGCTTTGTCGAACATGTGGCCAACCAACAGCCCCAGCACCACGCCCCAAAAGCCGCCGCCCATGAGCAGAGCCACGGCCACGCCAATTATTTTTCCCCAGTACTGCATAGACTCCCCAATTTGTCTCACTCTCGGTGAGGCCAGGTCCCACAAAATAAGCGGCTTTTAACGATCTTTCGGCTACGGTCAATTGTGGGACATCGCCTATAATTTGCATTATCATACCTGTCATTCACAGCTGTGACTAACACCACAGACGCTATAGCGGCAGGATTAACACTAGCGCTACGAACATGAGTAAGTTAGGCTGTGGCGGTTTGTCACGCGCGACGCTACTGATGATGGAACAATAAAATACAACGTATGAAAAAACGTATTCCCACCCTCCTGGCCACCATGATTGCCACTGCCCTTTACAGTCAACAGGGTCTGGCAGCCAGTCTCGCCTCACAATGTATGTTAGGCGTGCCAAGCTATGACCGTCCTCTGGTGCAGGGCGAGACAAATGAACTCCCCGTCACGATTAATGCCGATCATGCGAAAGGAAATTATCCTGACGACGCGGTGTTTACCGGCAATGTAGATATCATGCAGGGCAACAGCCGTCTGCAGGCCGACGAGGTGCAGCTTCATCAGAAAGAGGCTCAGGGTCAGCCTGAGCCTGTACGTACCGTCGATGCGCTCGGCAACGTCCATTACGATGACAACCAGGTTATCCTGAAAGGACCGAAGGGCTGGGCGAACCTGAACACCAAAGACACCAACGTCTGGGAAGGCGACTACCAGATGGTGGGCCGTCAGGGCCGCGGTAAAGCGGTACTGATTAAACAGCGCGGCGAAAACCCCAATCCAATTCTTGATAACGGGAGTTTCAGATCCTTACTGCCAGGAACAGAAACA
>NZ_JBFWLF010000103.1:0-13687 GCF_050252275.1 Citrobacter sp.
CTTTCCGCCTGTGGTGAGCGTTTTGCCTATGTGGATATTCTGCAAAACCCGGATATTCGCGCAGAACTGCCAAAATATGCAAACTGGCCGACCTTCCCACAGCTGTGGGTTGACGGTGAACTGGTTGGCGGCTGCGACATTTTGATCGAAATGTACCAGCGCGGCGAACTGCAGCAGTTGATCAAAGAGACCGCTGCAAAATACAAATCTGAAGAATCAGACGCTGAGTAATCAGTAGACGGTTAAAGGGGAGCTTTTCCTGACTCAGGTTAAGCTCCTTTTCATTTCTGCGCTTCCTATCCCCAGTCCAGCCCCTGCGGCGAACTGGAAAACCCGACTTCCCGTAGCAGGGTAAAGAGAGGGGTTTGCCGTACCGGTTTATCGTTGACTTCCGACAGCGTGAAACGCAGTCGCGGTTCACGGCGTAAGGCGCTCACCAGCGCCCTGAAAATCTCCGGCGAAGGCATCTCCTCATTTTCTGTCCAGATCATCATCTTTTTTCCTCCCTGAGCAAGGTACAGCCGCAACTGTCCAGCGGAAATCACGACAAACGCGCCGTTACGCCGCCCGGGAACCAGAGATGACGGATGCGTCGGCCACGGTAGTAGCGTTCCCCAGGGATTAGCGGGATCGTTCGCAGATAGCGCCACCGCCGTAAACGCCTGTTGTTCAGACGTCGACGACGTCAGATCGCGCAGACGATCGACAGTGTCCCGCTCGGCAAACTGTGCGCCGCCCATTCCCTCCACGAACCGCCCACGCAGAATTCGCCCAGAATCTTCCATGCTTCGGCACAGTGTCTGCATGGCGGGAAAGCCACCAGGCACATTCTCGGCAATCACGGCCTGGCGACCAATTACGCCGTAGCGATCGAGCATATTCTCGGCACAGGCCAGCATCCGTTCGGTATCATTCAACGTCTCTCGCGGCAGCAGCGACCAGCGACCGGCCAGCGCAGGCGTGGTGTAAGAAACCGGTACAGCGATGGACGAGAGGCGCGGCGCGGCATAGGCCGGGCGTCCACGACGCATACGCGGCGAACGTCGTGACGGCTGGCGCGATGCGGCGACAGTACGCGACAGGCCACGCAGCGGAGCCCAGATATCGGTTGTGATATACCCTTGCCAGACCAGGCCCCAAAGTGCCTCATGCAACGTGGCTGGCGTTAACCATTCGTCGCCGCCAGCGTCTGTCGCACGCGTCTGAATCAACGCGCTAAGTTGCTGCGCAAACCATGCGCCACCACCAGAAAGAACGTCCAAAATTGCGCGCTGTAAGTCTGAAAGCGCCTCGCTGTCACCGGATGGCGGGGAAAGCGTTTCTGCCAGGTAATCCCGTAAATGCAGTACCACCCGTCCATCATCGTCGCCCAGTTTCTTTTGTCCTGACCAGATGACTTCACCCGTCGCCAGCAACTCATCGAGCATATCCGGTGAATAATCACGGACACGAGCAGGGAAAATCTGGCTTTCCCACAACGAGGCAGGCAGGCCGACTCCGGCCAGTTGTTCAATAACACGCATGACGCCGTCACTTCCTTCCAGCGTACCCGTGGAGGAGGGCGGAAGGCGCGCAGGGCTGCCGTCGGCGGATGAAATAAGTCCCTGACGCTCCAGCAACAGTCGGGTGTAGCTCGTTGCCGGAACCGGACGGGTTGCCTCTCTTGCCGCATGCAGCGAGCGGATGCGAAGACGATGAAATACGTCCTCATTCACCCACGTTGACGCTTCGTCAGGCGTGGAAGATGTACCGGCACGCAACGGAATGAGGACACCCTCATCGCGCAATTGACGCAGTTGATCGCCGGCGACGGCTACCCCCAACCCGAACGTCTGCGCAATCTGGGCGCGAGTAAACAACGTGCGGGTACGGCTGAAGCGCAGGAAAAGATCGCGCAGCGGCGCGTTCACCGGATGCAGCCACGCCGGTGAAATCGTCGCAGGCAGGCGAATACCCAGCGCGTCACGAAGTCTGGCTGCATCGTCCGTGCAGGCCATCTGCGCCGTGTCCGCGATAACGACCGGGAAAATACGTTTTTCAGCGGACAGCTCATCAAGCCACGTCCTGATGTCAGCGAGCGTTCCTTCGTGTCTGGCGGCAATTTCGTCGACGCTCATTGGTCCCAGTTCACGCAGTAAATCGTAAACGCCTTCCATCCCCTGGGCTTTCCTGCCCGCCGCCCGCCGCTGAAGTTCATCTTCAACCTGGCGGATAATTTCCGGGTCAAGCAACTCCAGTGGATCGCCCTGGCCTAACAGGTTGCCCAGCAGCTCGCTGTCCAGCGCCAGTACCGAAGCCCGACGTTCCGCCAGCGGCGCGTCGGTGGCGTACATAAATTCCGCGACGTAGCCGAAGAGTAGATCGGTGGCGAAGGGTGAGGGGGTTGGCGTGGTCACTTCAGACATCTGGATCTCGCCGGTGTTCAACCGGCGTATGACCTGCTCAAGTGCGTCGAGATCGTAAACGTCCTGCAGGCACTCACGAGCTGTTTCCAGAATAATGGGGAAATCAGGATAGCCCGCCGCGATTTCCAGAAGCTGACTGGCGCGCAGGCGTTGCTGCCAGAGCGGCGAACGACGCCCTGGCGTGCGGCCCGGCATCAGCAGGGCGCGGGCGGCGCATTCTCTGAAGCGGGCAGCAAACAGCGCCGTACTGCTGACGGCCTCCCGGACAATGCGCAGCAGTTTTTCCGGTTCAAACAGGAAAATAGCGGCATCGGGCAGTTTCCCGTCGCTGTCCGGTATGCGCGCGACAATCCCATCATCACTGGCAACAATCGACGCGTCAGCCCCCCACTGCGCATGGAGGCGTCCGGCAATCGCCAGCGCCCAGGGCGCGTGTACCCGACGACCATAAGGGGAATGCAGAATAACCCGCCAGTCACCCATTTCATCGCGACAGCGCTCAAGCACCAGATGACGACTCCAGGGGAGCACGCCCGTAGCATTTTTTTGATCGTCAATTAACCCTTTGATATTCGACAGAACATTGTCATCGCGCAGTCGGGGTGAGAGCCGGCGTTCTGCGTTGTCATCGGACATCGTATGGATAAAATCACCAATGCGTTCTCCCAGTTCCGCCGGGCGCCCGACGCCTTCGCCGCGCCAGAACGGCAGTCTGGCCGAGCGTCCGGGCGCGGGGACAACGATAACCTGATCGCGGGTGATTTGTTGAATACGCCACGAGGTTGCACCCAGCGTGATGATGTCGTTGACGCGTGACTCGTACACCATTTCTTCATCCAGTTCGCCTACGCGACGCGATCCGGCTTGTTCATCCCCTTCGGGAAGCAGCACGCTGAACATGCCGCGGTCCGGAATGGTACCGCCGCTGGTTACCGCCAGAAGCTGCGCGCCAGGACGGGCCGTTAATAACCCGGTTTCGCGGTTCCAGATTATGCGCGGTCGGAAGACGGCAAAATCGCCGGAGGGATAGCGCCCTGCCAGCATATCCAGCGTGGCGTCAAATGCGCTTCTCGGCAAATCCTGCCACGGTGAAGCCCGGCGGACGAGGGCATACCAGTCATCAACATTGAGTGGATCCATTGATACGGCAGCAACGGTTTGCTGCGCCAGAATATCCAGCGGGTTGCGTGGCGGCGTCAGCGTTTCCAGTTGTCCGGCGTACATACATTCGACGATGACGGCAGAGTCAATCAGATCCCGACGGGTTCTGGGGTAGAACAGCCCCTTTGATACCCCGCCGACCTGATGACTGGCGCGTCCGATGCGCTGCAGGCCGCTGGCGACAGAAAGGGGCGTCGCCACCTGAATCACCAGATCAACCGCCCCCATGTCGATCCCCAGCTCCAGACTGGAGGTCGCCACCACGCAGCGAAGTTCGCCGGATTTCAGCGCATGCTCGGTGACGGCGCGCTGTTCTTTGGACACCGAACCATGATGCGAACGGGCAATGTATTCTGCGGCGTCCTGCGCCCGGTTACTGGTGGACCCGGTTAGCGAGTCAAAGTGCACCGGCTCTGCCTGCGGTTGGGGCAACGCTTGTCGTCGCGAGAGATACAGCTCGTTCAGGCGGGCCGTCAGCTTTTCCGCCAGCCCACGCGAGTTGGTGAAAACAATGGTGGAACGATGGCTAAGGATTTGATCGAGAATACCGGCTTCAATGCGCGGCCAGATGGAACCTTCTCGCCCCTTGTGAATGGCCTCGCCGCTGTCGCTATTGTCCGCTAAGACGTCATCAAGATTGGCGGCTGGAGCGACGATGTGGATATCCGGGTGACGGGTAGAAGGCGGATTGATAACGGTAACCGGACGATCGCCGCCCAGAAAAGCGGCAACGGCTGTAACCGAACGCACGGTCGCCGACAAACCAATGCGCTGCGCCGACGTTGCCAGAAGCGCATCCAGGCGTTCGAGACTCAGCGCAAGATGCGCGCCGCGTTTTGTGCCTGCTACCGCATGTACTTCATCGACGATCACCGTTTCAACGCCGCGCAGCGTCTCTCTGGCGCGGGAGGTGAGCATCAGATAAAGCGACTCCGGCGTGGTGATCAGAATATCGGGCGGATGACGACTTAGCTTCGCACGCTCCTGAGGCGACGTATCGCCGGTGCGGATCCCAACCCGAATAGCCACCTCTGGCGCGCCGGATTTCTTCCGTTCTTCGCTAATCCCCAGCAGGGGAATTTGCAGGTTGCGCTGGACATCCGTACCCAGGGCTTTTATCGGGGAAATATAGAGGATTCGGGTGACTTTCTTTTCTTTGCCGGAGGAGGAGGTGGCGTGCGCTGCCTCGCCTTCACGAAACAGGCTATCCAGGGCATAGAGAAACGCGGCAAGGGTTTTCCCCGAACCGGTCGGGGCGATCACCAGCGCGTGCTGATTCGCGGCGGTCACGGCCCACGTTTGCGACTGCACCGGCGTGGGATGCTGAAATGCCGAGGTAAACCAGTCGCGGGTTGCCGGTGAGAAAATATCCGGCAGCGGAGGCGGCGCATTTTTTGCTGACATGTTCCCTGTCCCTTTAGCGATGTTGGCGAATCAAGACCTTTTAACAGAATAGCGGGAAATGCGCAGGGTGTATTGATACTGGTCAAATATACAGTATGAGTGAAAGGGGGAGCGACCTGATAACCGACGTTATCAGGTCACCAAATCAGGCTTCTTCGGGCAGAGGTAACGGCCAGCCGCCGAGACGCTTCCAGCGGTTGACTATCTCGCAAAACAGCACGGCGGTGCGCTCGGTATCGTACAGCGCTGAGTGCGCCTGGGTACCGTCAAACTCCATGCCAGCCGCCAGACACGCTTTGGAGAGCACCGTTTGTCCCAGAGCCAGTCCGCTCAGGGCGGCAGTATCAAACGTCACGAACGGATGGAACGGGTTGCGTTTGAGCGACGCACGCTCAGCGGCAGCCATCATAAAGCTATGATCGAACGTTGCATTATGGGCGACCATAATGGCGCGACTGCAACCGCTGTCTTTAATGCCTTTGCGGACCATTTTGAAAATGGCGTGCAGGGCGTCATATTCACTCACCGCGCCACGCAGCGGGTTGGATGGATCGATACCGTTAAACGCCAGTGCTTCAGGCTGTAAATTTGCGCCTTCAAACGGTTCTACGTGGAATTGCAGCGTGCTGTCCGGCATCAGCCAGCCTTGTTCATCCATTTTCAGCGTGATGGCAGCTATTTCAAGCAGCGCATCGGTTCTGGCGTTAAATCCGGCCGTTTCAACATCAATGACGACAGGATAGAAACCACGAAAACGGTCGCACAGACCGGTAAGTTGAGCGTTATCGGACATCAGGGTCTCTTAGTACGGAAAAAATTGCAGCGCGCATTATGCCAAAAAAAGCGGAGTGATGCAGTAAAACAACGGGCGCAGAAAGCCACTGCGCCCGGCAGGAATCAGTTACCGAGACCTTTCCCGGCGTCCTTCTCTTCGATCAGCTCGATTTTGTAACCGTCCGGATCTTCAACAAAAGCGATCACGGTCGTGCCGCCTTTAACCGGACCAGCTTCACGAGTGACGTTACCGCCATTCTGACGAATGCGCTCACAGGCTTCAGCCGCGTTATCGACGCTCAGGGCGATATGACCATAAGCCGTACCCAGCTCGTATTTGTCAACGCCCCAGTTATAGGTCAGTTCAATCACCGCTTCGTTACTTTCTTCGCCGTAACCGACAAATGCCAGTGAGTATTTGTATTCAGTGTTTTCACTGGTGCGCAGCAGCTTCATGCCGAGCACTTTAGTGTAAAAATCAATAGAACGTTGCAGATCGCCAACGCGCAGCATCGTATGAAGTAAACGCATGTTTTGTCCCCTTAAAAAATGGTCAATACATTCAAAATGTTGTTTTAGTATAGCGGCGTTTTTACGCCGCTATCAATGAAGGAATGCGATGGAGGGAATCAGAGCGTCGGGTAATCGGTGTAGCCTTCCGCACCGCCGCCGTAGAAACTTTCACTGCGTTGCGGGTTGAGTTCAGCTTTACGTTGCAGACGCGCCACCAGATCCGGGTTAGCGATGTAATCACGACCAAACGCGACGGCATCGATCAGACCCTTCTCAATTAAGGTCTCTGCTTTTTCACGCGTATAGGCGCCGGCACCGATAATCGGACCGTGGAAACGAGCGCGTACTTTTTCGCGGAACGCGTCGGTATACGGCTTGCCGCCAGCCCAGTCTGGTTCAGACATGTGCAGATAGGCGATGCCGCGTTTACCCAGTTCTTCAATCAGATACAGCGCGTCGGCTTCTTCGTTCGGACCATTGTCGACATTCTGGAAGGTGCCAACAGGCGAGACGCGAATCCCGATACGGTCCGCACCCCATTCTTTAATGCCCGCATCGACTACTTCCAGCACCAGGCGCGCGCGATTCTCCACGCTACCGCCGTACTGATCGGTACGATGGTTAGAAGAAGGGGAAAGGAACTGATGCAGCAGATAACCGTGAGCGGAGTGCAGTTCAACCAGATCGAAACCGGCTTCACGCGCATTGGCGATAGCCTGGCGGAAATCATTGACGATTCCCGGGATTTCATCGGTTTCCAGCGCGCGTGGCATAGAGGTATCCACTCGGATAGCCTGACCATTTTCATCACGCAGGGAAGTACGGGTCCCGGCGCTGATAGCGGATGCGGATACCGGCGGCTGTCCACCCGGTTGCAGGCTGGCGTGAGAAATACGGCCTGTGTGCCATAACTGAACGGCGATGTGGCCGTTTTCAGCATGAACACCGGCGGTGATTTTCTTCCATGCGGCGATCTGCTCATCACTGTGCAGGCCCGGCGCGCCGGCATAACCCTTCGCCTGTGCGGAAATCTGCGTCGCTTCGCTGATGATCAGACCCGCGCTGGCGCGTTGGCGATAATACTCGGCCATTAACGGAGTCGGGATGTCGCCTGGCTCAATGCTGCGCAGACGCGTCAGCGGGGCCATGAAAATACGGTTTGGTGCGGTGATCGCGCCCACTTTCAGTGGGGTAAACAGTTTATCTGATGACATAATGTTTTCCGTTATGAATAGACCGGTCGTCTAGTAAGCAGTTAAATAAAACGCCTGTTAAGCACCAGGCGTTGCGATAATATTTTTCACGTGTGCCAGCGCGTTTTCCAGCGGGGTGGCACTGCGAGAAATTTTGGCCTGCAGATTTGCTCCCAGCCACAGCGCATAAAGGATTTGCGCCTGCTGCAGTGGTTCTCCTGCAAACGTCAAACAATGACTATCACGTCCTTTTTCCAGCGCCTGCGCCAGGATGACCATAATTTTCCCGGCCCCCTGGTCCATTGCGGTGCGCATATCTTCCGACAGGTCGCACACTTCGGCGGAGAGTTTAACCGTCAGGCAGCCGCTGATGATTCCTTGCTGGCAAAACTGATTCAGGGTTTCCTGATAATAAGCCAGAATGCGATCGCGGTAATTGCCTGGACCCGTGTCAAAATGCACCGTCAGCCGCTGATGATAACCGGCAAAATGCCGTTCCAGCATTGCGACGCCAAAGGCTTCTTTAGAGCGAAAGTAGTGATAAAACGATCCTTTCGGCACCCCGGCGGTTTTGAGCAACTCGCTCAGTCCCATACCGGTAAAGCCTCGCTGCATGCAAAGATGCTCACCGGTAGCCAGTAAGTGTTCGCGGGTATCGTACTCAGTTTGCTTGTTCATGGCAGGGAGTGTAATAGACCAGTCGGTCTAATGCAAGACAGGTTGCCAGAAATCGTGTTTACGTCTTCAATAGAGTGAAGACCTAATGAAGAGGAAAGGGCGTGGCAGAGCAGTTAGAGTTTTTTCCCGTTCAGAGCCCATGTCGGGGAATTTGCCAGTCAGATGAACGCGGTTTTTGCCGGGGGTGCCTGCGCAGTCGGGATGAGCGGTTCAACTGGCAAAAAATGAGCGACGCACAAAAACAAGATGTGCTGCGGTTATGCCGCCAGCGTCTGCTGCGTAAATTACGCGCAAATAAACCCGCCGCGCCAGAAGAACCTCAACAGCCTTCACTCTTTTAAGCCACTAATTGTATATACTCGCTGTAATTTACTTCACGAGGAAGCAGTTATGGTTCAGCGTATTACTCTTGCGCCACAAGGCCCGGAATTCTCCCGCTTTGTCATGGGATACTGGCGACTGATGGACTGGAATATGTCCCCCCGGGAGCTGGTGAGCTTTATTGAAGAGCACCTGGATTTAGGTGTCACGACCGTGGACCATGCGGATATTTACGGTGGCTATCTGTGCGAGGCCGCCTTTGGCGAAGCGCTGAAACTGGCTCCTCATCTGCGTGAGCGGATGCAGATCGTCACCAAATGCGGGATCGCCACCACCGCCCGTGCGGAAAACGCGCTCGGCCACTACATCACCGACCGCGATCATATTGTGAAAAGTGCGGAACAGTCGTTGATCAATCTGGCGACCGACCATCTGGATCTGCTGCTGATCCACCGCCCGGACCCGCTGATGGATGCCGATGAGGTCGCCGAAGCCTTCAAACACCTGCATCAGAGCGGAAAAGTGCGTCACTTCGGCGTCTCCAACTTCACCCCGGCGCAGTTTACGCTGCTGCAATCGCGCCTTCCGTTCACGCTGGCGACCAACCAGGTGGAGATCTCTCCGGTTCACCAACCGCTGCTGTTAGACGGCACCCTCGATCAGCTTCAGCAACTGCGTATTCGCCCAATGGCCTGGTCCTGCCTTGGTGGCGGACGTCTGTTTAATGACGATGCGTTCCAGCCGCTGCGTAACGAACTGGCGGTCATTGCGCAAGAACTGAATGCCTCTTCCATTGAGCAGGTGGTTTACGCCTGGATACTGCGTCTGCCGTCACAGCCGCTGCCGATCATAGGCTCCGGAAAAATCGAGCGTGTACGTGCGGCAGTGAAAGCCGAGTCTCTGAAAATGAGCCGTCAGCAGTGGTTCCGTATCCGTAAAGCCGCGCTGGGTTACGACGTCCCGTAAGCGTAAAATCGCGGATCTCCGTTCAAAATGGTGTTACTGGTTTACACTTAACCGACATACATACAGAACGGAGGTCCTATGAAGCGATTGAGTCTGGCTGTGTTAACCCTGTTAGCCTGTGCGGGGGCGCAAGCCGCCAGTGAAACAGTGGAGATGAATCTGGTTACCCCGCAAGGTGTCGGGCAGTCCATCGGGGAGGTCACCATTGCGGAAACCGAGAACGGACTGGAGTTTACACCGGATCTGAAAGCGTTGCCGCCGGGAGAACATGGTTTTCATATCCATGCCAACGGCAGCTGTCAGCCTGCCATTAAAGACGGTAAAGCGTCTGCCGCTGAGTCTGCGGGGGGGCATTTTGACCCGCACAAAACCGGTAAACACACCGGACCGGATGGCGAAGGGCACCTGGGCGATTTGCCCGTGCTGGTGGTGAATGACGAAGGTAAAGCCATTGTTCCTGTCACGGCAACGCGCCTGAAATCTCTTAACGACATCAAAGACAAAGCGCTGATGATCCACGTCGGTGGCGATAATATGTCCGATCAGCCCAAACCCCTGGGCGGCGGTGGGGCGCGCTTCGCTTGTGGTGTGATCAAATAATCAGGACGTCAGCGACCCTTCTGGCGGCGCTTGTTCCAGTTGAGAAAGCGAACAATACAGTCGCCAGACGATCGCCGCCAGCTCTTGCGCGGCGGGTTGATGATGGTGAGACAGCGTCTGGCAAATCCGCAGGAGTTCAGCCAGCGTCGCGGCAAGCGGTCGTTGCTGGACGCCGCGTTCGCTCATCACATCATGCAGTAAAGCAATACAGATGTCCCTGACCTGCGACAGCGGGTCAGAACGCGATTCCCAGCCGCGCAGTTGCCAGACGACGTGCGAACAGTTGAGCAACACCACGCCCCAGCGTAGCAGCCAACGGCGTGCCAGCGCATCCTGACTGTTACTTAACTGACTGATGTGGTGATAGGTCAGCGACTCGTACTCATTTTCACTGTACGTCGGATAACGGCTCAACTGATCGACAAAGCTCCGGCGCAGCGCCCGAATATGACGGCGGCTTTTGCGTGCATCCGAGCCGGGACGTAAAATCGCGAACGCCAGCCATGACAACGCCACGCCGACAATCTTCGCCGTATTGTCATTCAGAAAATCGGCAAAGTCATAGACCGGCGGGTTGGTCACGGCGATAAACGAACCCATAAATACAATCAGTTGCCCCCAAAGCCCCGCCAGTTTTGGCATCTGCAATTTCAATAATTGCATGGTGGTCAGCAAGGGGAACAAAAACAGCAAGAACTCCCACAGGTCGCTAATCTGCACCATCAGCCCGAACTTGACCACGAAACTGAACAGCGAGAGCAATACCAGCGTGCGCATCAGCAGTGAGAGTGATTTAAACGGCGTGGCGACGACGGAGTAAAGCACGCTGCTGATGGCCGCCAGGGTCAGCGCCGCCGATCCCGATTCCCACTGTGAAACAATGCTCCATGTGCCAATCACCATTAGCGTGACGAAGGTGCGCAGGCCGCTCCAGAGGGCTTCTGCGTGGTCGGTATGCCGTGCCAGCGCCGGCGCGCGCGGAATGTTAACGGTAGTAAGCGGCCCGCCATTTTCAATCACGCGTAGCTGACGGCTGGTACGCAGATAGAGACGGCAGAAATAACGTAACCGCTGCCAGAAGGCGACGTGACGATAGTCGCTTACGTCGGTGGGGGCGAGTGGCGCAATAATCCGCGCGACGGCATAACTGTCAGTTTGTGAACGGGCCAGTGCCGTCAACAGTTGGTCAATAACATCACGTGTGTGGGCCGGAGGCGTCGGCCAGTTCAGTAACATTCTGCGCAGGCTTGAGATGACGCTGGTCAGGCGCAGTTGATGATGCAGCAGGACGTTCAGCAGCGCATTCTGACGCCGGAAGCGGTAATGGCTCCAGAATGCCTGAATACGCAGTAAATTCATCGTCAAAATTTGCCCGATCACCCCTTCGTGGGCCGAGCGGATGGCGTCAGTAGACTCAGGTTGCCACAGCAGGCTGGCGTGTTCCAACAGGCGCGCGTGCATGTTCTTCAGCGCGGTCAGTAGCGCGGTGCCATCGGAGGTGCTGGGCAAAATCATCATCATCGTGCCGCCGCAGAGGATCCCGACAATCACTTCGCAAACACGCGCCTGGGCGATATCCCAGAGTTGAGTGATGTCGACAATGTTCACCATCGGGAAGGCAATAATGGCGGCGGTGTATCCCGCGAGCTGGAAGGCATAAGCCACATTGTTGGTAAACTGCGCGCAGGCCCACGTACAGAAACCAATCCAGGCGGACATGCTCAACAAAAACAGCCACGGTTCGTTGAGCGTATGCCCGGCAAGAATTAACGCTGCGGTCGCCCCCAGCAGACTGCCGGCAATGCGCCCGAGACTTTTACTGATTACGCCGCCGACGGTGGGAAAACTGACCACGGCGGCGGAGGTCATCGCCCAATAGGGTTCATCCAGATTGAGATAGTAGGCAAACGTCAGCGCCAGGCACATCGCGAGGGTATTACGCAAGGCATAGCGCCACTGCCCGGCCGTCGCTTTCAGCCACGGCGTATTGCCCAGAGACACGCGCAGTCGCTTCATTTAGTTGCCGATCGCTACGCTACAGGTCGTGCCGGAAACGAGCGTTACGTCACGTGGAAGCTGGTCAAATTCGATACGCACCGGAACGCGCTGCGCCAGACGCACCCAGGGCACGTTGGGTTTAATATCCGGCACCAGACCGGAATCGCTCTCCACGCTTTGGTCGTAAATCGCGCGGCCAATGCTGGATACGTGACCCTGTAACTTAATATTGCCGCTGTAAAGTGTAATCTGGGCAGGTGCGCCTTCGCGGATATGACGCAGCTTGGTTTCTTCAAAATAACCCATCACATAGAAGGAGTGGCTGTCCACCAGGGCAAACAACGGTTGACCGGAGGTGGCGAAGTCACCGGTACGCGTCGACAGATTGGTTATCCACCCGGAGACCGGGGCGCGGACATCCGTCTGCGCCAGTTGCCACTGCGCCTGTCTGAGCGTCGCCTGAGCGACGTCTACGCTTGCCTGCATCGCTTTGACGTTCAGATTGGCGGTGTCCATTTCTTCAGCGGAGATAAAATTCTGCGATAAGTGACGACGGCGAGTGGCTTCGTTATTGGCTTTCGCCAGTTCCGATTGTGCTTTAGCCAGTTGCGCCTGCGCGTTGAGCTCGGCGATATGAAAAGGGGTCTTATCGATACGAAAAAGCAGATCGCCGGCGTTGACGAACTGGTTATCTTTTATCGGGAGATCGACGATGGCGCCGGACACCTGCGGCGTAACGCTGACCTGTTCGGCTCGCACCTTTCCGTCACGCGTCCACGGGGATTGCATGTAATAATTCCACATAAACCATCCCGCCAGAACGGCGAGGGTAGCAACCACAATGGTGGAGAAATATTTCAGTGTTTTCAGCGTCATAATTACCATGCAACCAATAAAAGAAGACCCAAACAGACGCAGAGGGCAAAAATTGACAGATCCATCAATAAAGGATGCCAGATTTCACCCGAGTAAATCCGTTCGCGCAGCAGGCGATGGATGAAAAGCCAGAGGAGAAATCCCAGCGCAAAGGCCTTGAACAGCGGCGGGAAGTAAACAGATGCGCCAATCACTAAATCCTGTAAGGGCATCCCTGTTGTATTGTGTGCGGAGGTCACAAGCAATAGTCCTTTGCGTCAGGCTACGTTTATCCAGGTTTAGCAAAAACTGGTACGAAGCGTGCTTTTTTCGCGTAATGTCTGAAAAATATGTCTGTCGGTAACCAAATGCAGCAATACATTTGTTTTAGCAATACAATTGCTGCACACTATTCTAAAATCAGTATAATATCTTAGCAAGCTAATTATAAGGAGATGAAATTGGAATCGCCACTAGGTTCTGATCTGGCACGGTTGGTGCGCATTTGGCGTGCTTTGATAGACCACCGTCTTAAGCCTCTGGAATTGACGCAGACGCACTGGGTTACGCTGCATAATATTCATCAACTGCCACCGGATCAATCACAGATACAACTGGCAAAAGCGATTGGCATCGAACAGCCGTCACTGGTACGTACGCTGGATCAGCTCGAAGAGAAAGGGCTTATTTCGCGTCAGACCTGTGTCAGCGATCGCCGGGCCAAACGGATTAAACTGACAGAAAAAGCAGAGCCGCTGATTGCTGATATGGAAGCGGTTATCAACAAAACGCGTGGTGAAATTCTGGAAGGGATTTCTG